>DATGSD010000113.1:0-11271 GCA_035302965.1 Burkholderiaceae bacterium
GCTCAGAGCGCAAATACCAGTGCCCATCTGCCGGATCTGCCTTGCCACCTTGATGCAAGCTGTACGCATACGCTCCTCCAACCACAACGGGTTGCCCGTCGCGCACATAGTCGCCCCTCAAGGAGAAAGCGCCGTTTGATAGACCCTTAACCTCAACCACGCGAATACCATCCGCCACAGTGAGATCACCCAAACCACCCCGATTGTGAACCTGTAGATTGCCAGTGCCCGAGGTATCGCCCTCGACCAGGACGCTATCCGTCGCGGAATCATCAGCACCTAAGACGGTATCCAGCACGAACGTCCCATCTTGACCATGATAGTTACCGGCGATTTGAAAGACGTCTCTCGGCTTGGAGTTATCGAGCGAAATCACACCGCCATGATAAACATCGTTGCTCACGCGATAAAGTCCGCCGCCATCGCCTTGCGCTTGAAACCTGCCGTCATTTCTCACGTGCAGATTGCCTTGCAGTGCAAAACCCGCACCCGCGTTTTGCACCCCGCCATTAACAATAAAAAGGCCAAGCTCTGCGTCGGACCCGGTCGTTAAAGCATTGTTGGAAAAGGCGAGAGAACCCCCGTCGATAACCACTTTCTCCCAATTCAGCAGCTTCTCACCGGAAATAGAGGAGGAAAAACCCTTAAAAACAGCCGTATCCACAAACCCGTCTGTCATCGACAAATCGTCGCCGCCATCCATAAAAGGCACGCGGCTCAGGTCTACATTGCCATGTAAAATTAGGGTGTCGGAACCATCGCCCATACTAATGGCCCCCGTAACATGTGCATTCTGGGCCAGTTCCAGCGTCGAGTTACCTCCAGTACCCAGGTACAAACCTTGAAGGCCAGCTACCTGCGCCCCGTCAGCGATAAATGTGTAAGAACTTGCTGGACCATCAAAAACAACGGCCTGTTTTGCCGCCTGAATGGACGCTTCAGAGCCTATCGCTAATAAGGCATCGACGCCTGGCCCTGGGTCTAGAGACTGGTCACCCATGCCAAAATTAAGCACCCCAGAGCCACCATTGAAAACGATGCCGCTTCCTACTGCATTAATCTCTGTTTGGCCAAAAGTCCCTTTTCCTGAGTCAAGTTGATACGCATTGCCAACCGAAGGGTTGCTATGCGGGTTGCCCCCTGTGTTATAGCTCGTATCGATGAGCAAGCTTTTTGCAGAAATCTCATTAAGAGGGAAATAAGGTGTTACAGCGTGTGTTTGCTCAATTCCGGTGCCCCATTGCGTTAGCACGGTGAGCTTATCCGCTACTTGTAAATGCCCACGATTTCGCAAGGCAACATTCGGGGTGCTGTCGTTGTCTGCCCCCATTTTTATCTCTACCGTGAGGTTTTTCGCAAAAGAAGAGGTACCGTATTGTCGAAACCCGTGCGTGCTTGGGTTCGAGTCAGAAAATATATGCGCATCACCCTCAACCAACAGACGGGATGCAGACTCAACCTCAGCCGCAGCACTTCCGCCACTGCCACTGCGATAAGCAAACAAATCGCCATGCACATGAATTAAACTACTTTCGGCTGGCGTTGTCCCCTGCGCAATTACTGCGCGGCTATTCAATGCATTATAGGTTTTGGAATATAAATTTCCATACACATTAAGCACGCTGCCACCTATTATTTGAACGCCATTGCGTGTACCGCCCCCTGACAATTCAAAATAAGAATTCCCATGCATATTGATAACAGAGGAGTTAGAAGCGTAAACGACAGCTTTCTGGGGGCCCGGCAAAATCAAGGCCGTATAGTCGACCCCATCGACCGTTTTGTTGACGGTATGAGGTGAGCCAGGGCCATAGTCGCATTCCGAGCCCAGGCTAGCATGAAGCCCATTATGATTTATGGTGCACAGTGCCCAAGACTCGCTAACGAGCCCTAGCCCCCCGAAGCCTACCATAACGCCCATCACCCACATTCTGGGCAACTTATTTACAGAAGAACCTACTGCAGCCTCACGTGAAAAACTCACTATCGAATCCTGACAACGTCCTTTCACTACCCGCATATGCCCCTCCTAAGAGTCGTTTTTTATTTCATTCCTTCCTCTACTAATTCATTTCCTGCTTCTACTAACTCATTCCTTCTTCTACTAACTGAGCATCATCAATACTCGTCAGATTAAGCACATACAAGCAAACGTCAACAAACCTTTCTTTTAGTTACATGCTGGCCGTAGAGAGTTACAAAAGTGAGCTTGCAATCCACCGGCGTAAACTCCGCCTGGGCACGCGCCCGCGCCGCCTCAAAAATGAGACAATCGTAAGCATTAATTCTGTAACCGTCCGGTGAACACAGCTTGACGCCCGCCTAGGCGGGCCTTTAATTATTCTGTCGGTGTGGGCCTACCAGTTATACGGCAGCAATTCCAGTATCCGGCTGTCCGGGTTCGTAGGCAGGCGCGTGAGAGCGTCTTTCAGATAGGCGTAGGGGTCGTGTCCATTGAGTTTGGCGGACTGGATTAGGCTCATGACGGCGACAGCGCGTTTTCCTGCGCGCAAGGACCTTATCTTGTTCGCTGACGGTTGTTAGCAACGTGCGCGCCAGCTCACGCAACTGATGCGTAGCTGGCGTAGGTGCTGGGGTGTTTGGCGCAGTTGTGCAATAGGCTATAAAAAAGCTAAAATTTAGTAATACCACCCCCATGTCTTAGACTTGGGCTGCAGGGCCCCTTTTTGGGGCCCTTGCTTTTTGCGGCACAAGCAAAGCTATAAGCCCAGAGAAATGTATCGTACAATAGACACTACAAACTAATTTGTAAGTTTTACGATACAGCCATGTCGCAACCCCTACCCCGTGGCCCGCTTTTGTCTTTTCAAAGCCGTCAGGCCCTTAAACTTGTTGGTAAAAACCTGCGCACGGCGCGCTTGCGTCGGGGCGAGTCTGAATCCTTAGCCGCGCAACGCACTGGGGTTTCGCGCCACACGTGGCGTCGGCTTGAAGCCGGCGAGCCCAGCGTTTCTTTGGGTTTGTTGTTTGAAGCCCTTACTATTTATGGGTTTACCGAACAACTATTTGAACTGGCCAACCCCGACCTCGATACTGAAGGCAAAGCCCACGATGCCGCGCGTCGGCCAAAACGCGGGCGGGGTTAGTACCATTGCAAAAGCTATTCGAATTCGTCGCTAAGACGTATAATTTGTAGTTGACTGGCTCTATTATTGATACGAGCGTAGGCAAACCACAGTTACGTATGGCTTAATTCCTACAACGCGTAAGCAAATAGGCAGCGCAATGGCAAAGGCACTTATTAATCCCGAAATTTTAGTTTGGGCCCGAGAACGGGCAGGGTTAACTGTGCCTCAAATTGCTAAAAAGCTAAGCATTACACCCGAGCAGTACCTGCGTTGGGAGGCGGCAGAGGCAAAACCCACGTTTAACCAGGCGCAAAACTTTGCACACAAAACATATATTCCGTTTGGTTACCTATACCTTGACGCAGCACCAGAAGAACCCGTGTTATTGCCCGATCTACGAACAATCGGCGACCACCCGGTTAAACAATACAGCCTCGAGTTACGCGACACCATAAACATGGCACTAGAGCGGCAAGCGTGGTTTCGAGAATATAGCCAATTGAACGGCCACGAACCCCTTAAATGGCCTGCCAGCCAAAGTATCGACGACTTTAATAAAGCCCTAAGTACACTTCAGGCACTACTAAACGACGATCAGCCCCGTCCTAAGAACTTCGAAGACTATTACACACAATTACGCCAAAAAATCGAAAACTTAGGTGTGCTTGTTATGCGTAATAGTCTCGTTGGCAATAACTCTCACAGAAAGCTAGACCGCAACGAATTTCGAGGCTTTGCCATTAGCGACGACTATGCACCCCTTTTGTTTATCAACACAGCCGATAGCCCCCAAGCCCAAATCTTTACCCTGCTCCACGAGTTTGCCCACCTGCTGGTAGGCGAATCCGGCGTATCCGACGTGGCGCCTAATAGTTCTCATCAGTTAGAACAGTTTTGCAATAAATTAGCCGCCGAGTTTTTGGTGCCAAGCAATGAATTTACTCGATTATGGCAACCCGAATTAGACGACTGGAAGCAAAACCTATCTGAACTCGCCCAGCATTTTCATGTTAGCCAATGGGTAATTGCAAGACGCGCGCTTGAGCACGAATTTATTAGCTCCCAACAGTATTGGGAGCATTACCAAAAAGTACTTGACCATTTCAAAAAAGAAAAAGACGCAAGCACTGGTGGCCCCAGTTTTAACCGACTGGTCAAAATGCGCTATAGCAAGAACTTAACCACAGCCGTTGCAAGCGAAGCCTTAAGCGGCCGTCTACTGCTACGCGATGCCGCTCGTTTAATTGGTGTACGGCCAGAAAACATCAAACGCTTTGCTAAAACGGAGCTTGGGTTTTGATTTATCTGCTCGATTCAAACTCGTTTATTGAAGCAAACAACCGACATTATCGAATGCCAGTCGTGCCAGGCTTCTGGGAATGGCTAACGCGCCCACACGACAACATAATGATCCAAAGTATTATCCCTGTATTAAAAGAACTTACTAAAGAGACGCGTAAGCCAGATGAACTCTCAAGATGGGCCGCAGAAAATAAGGCATTATTTATACCCGTAGATGACGACTCAACGCAGCTGATATTTAAAAAGATAGCGAAGTACGTTAACGCTCATCAGATTTATGCCCGCAGGGAAATTGGGCACTTTTTAGCAGGAGCCGACCCTTGGTTAATCGCTGCAGCAAAGAACCTAAGTGCTTGCATTGTTACTCATGAAGTTCCTGTTGCCGACGATTCTAAAAAAGTAAAAATACCCAATATTGCCAAGATATTCGATGTTGAATATTTAGATGTTTTTGACTTATTAGAATCTAATAGTGTTGAACTGATACTTGCAAATTAGCTTTATGAACCACCTAATTACAAATTTACAAAGGTCTAAAGCTACAAACTTGCTAAATCGAATGTGACGTTAATAAACGAATAAGCTGCGCGAGTAGCGGATCAAAACAACGCGACATGCACCACATTGCTGTATAGAAGGTCTCGCTTTATACAGAATCACACCTCAACCGTCGTGGTTTAGATATAATTATATATGGATCCACGCTATTTATACACAATCACATATCAAACATGCGCTACCACCTTGAACCGTTTGCACAGGCCTTGCGCGATGCTCGGCTGGCACAAAACTTAAGCCAGCGCGAGCTTAGCAAGTTATCTCGCGTGCCCCAGCCGCATATTTCTAAAATTGAGCGCAACCAGGTCGATTTACGCTTATCGAGTTTTATTGCCCTGGCTAACGCCCTTGGTTTACACGTAAACCTTGTGCCCCACCGGGCAATGCCGGCGGTGCAATCGATTATGCGGCAAATGGCAAGGGGCAGCGCAGCAAGCAGCACGCCCGAGCAACAGCCCGCTTATAGCCTTGACGACGATTAACCATGGCTGCCCCCGACACCTTGCTTGTTCAGTTATATGGCCGCACTATCGCTACGATTACGTGTTTGGGTAGCGAACGCAGCTTGTTTGCGTTTAACGAGCATTACATTAACGATTTAAACCGGCCCACTCTGAGCCTAAGCTTTAAAGACCATTTCGGCCAATTAATTACCGATACTAGGCCTTATCGCAACCAGTTAATGCCGTTTTTTTCTAATTTGCTGCCCGAAGGGCCTTTGCGCCATTACCTTGCACAATTGGCTGGGGTTAAACCCAATCGCGAGTTTTACCTACTGTGGGCACTTGGCCACGATTTACCTGGGGCGCTTACTGTCGTAGCCGACGCCAGGCACGCGGTGTCTGAACCCTTGCCTTCTGATTATTCAACTAATAAAACCCTTGCCAACAGCGCCGCATTTTTGCGTTTTTCCTTAGCCGGTGTGCAGCTTAAGTTTTCGGCGGTACGTGATGCGCATGGGGGTTTAACGATTCCGGCTCATGGCACGGGCGGCCACGTTATTGTTAAGTTGCCTTCCGCGCACTTTAACCAGCTGCCAGAAAATGAGTACTCCATGATGACGCTGGCCAAAAAGGTGGGCATTAACGTACCCCCTTTTGAGCTAATTAGCACAGCAGCCATTTCAAACCTGCCCGCTGAGTTTAATTTTTCAAGCAAGAAAGCCTTTGCTATAAAACGTTTTGATCGATCAGACGACGGCAAGCGTATACATATGGAAGATTTTGCCCAGGTGTTTGGTGTTTAACCACAAGACAAATATGAAAAAGCCAGCTACCGCAGTATTGCACGCGTGCTAGCCGTCGAAACCAACAACACCGATATAGCTGAATTCATTCGTCGAGCGACGTTTAATGTGCTTATTGGCAACGGCGACATGCACTTAAAAAACTGGTCGCTAATTTACCCCAACAAACAGCACGCGCGCTTAGCGCCAGCCTACGACTTAATCTCTACGCTAAGCTACCTACCAAACGATAAAGCCGCCCTCACCGTTAGCCGCAGCAAAGCGTTTTCTGACTACACATTTGCCGAACTCGAGCACCTCGCCGCCAAAACCGCCCTACCCAGCCCCTTGCTAATTAACACCGCCAAAGAAACCATTGACCGTTTTTATGCAATGCTGGGCCAAAGAAAAAAACCACCTACCCATGACAAGCAGCGTGCGACTTGCGATTGAAAAACACCTGAATACGTTGCCGATTGTGCGAAAATTACGCTAGACGACCTATGTAAAACACCACGAAAATGACACGAAAAAGCCAAAATTGCGAACCAAAAGAGCGCTTGCTTGATAAAAACAAGGAAGTTCATCAGGTACTCGAAACGGCCATGCAACAGCTCAGCACAATGTATGCCCATGTTGCGCAACAGCGCGACGACGCCGCCAAAGACGCAAGCTTAGAAGACGCTGAAGGTGTCGTAGAGTCGTTTGATTTACTGCTTGAAGCCACCACAAAGGCGCACAAAAGTTTGAATGATTTAAATCGGGCCATCATGGAACACGATGCAAACGCCTCGCCACGATCTGGGAAAGGCCCATTCAAATCAGCCAAGGATCTTATCGAGTCTTTAGACTAGCAGTGGCCCGCATAAAAATAAACGCCCTCGACTATAAACAAACATTTAAACGCGGCATTATCGGCCAAACCCGCAGCGTCGTTTTTGCGGGGTATTAAGCACTGTAGGCAAGAATCATTAGTGCTATTTTTGCGGCTTTTAGCTCTTTTTCGGCTTCCTTTTTGTTTTAATAAGAGTAGCTACTCAACTACGCGCCGATCCTTATATTGACGTCGCATATACTTATAAACAAACTTATAGTAAACTTATGATTGCGATACAGTGGTCAACTAAAGCGGTTAAACAGCTACTTAAAATTAATCGGCCTGATCAACCTGTAATCAAAAATGCTGTAGGTGCTTTAGCCACAATGCCACAAACCCATAACGTTAAGGCGCTGGTAAATCATAATTATCAATATCGCTTACGCGTTAGAAATTATCGAGTATTTTTCAATTTTGATGGGGTTGTGAAAGTCGTCTCTATCGAAGAAGTAAGGAAGCGTGATGAGCGTAGCTACTAACATTCAAATTATCCACGGCCTTAATGGTAAACCTGCCTTTGTCGTCATCCCTTACGATGAGTACGTGAAACCTAAAGGCGGCTCCGAAGCTTATCTCCCCCATGAAGTTGTGGGGCTGATGGTTGATAACGACTGGAGCGTTATTCGTGCTTGGCGCGAATATCTAGGGCTGACGCAACAAGAGATGGCGCAGCGCCTTGATATTTCGCAGTCGGCTTATTCGCAACAAGAATCAAATAAACGTTTGCGTAAAACAAGTCGCGACAAAATAGCAACTGCACTTGGCATCAGCTCTGATCAGCTTGACGTTTAGAATTGGCGCCTGCAAAGAGATGTGCCGGCGGCGATTGCCGCGACAACAGGTTCTAGCGTATTTACCCACGACTAGTAGAAGTGGCCGGCGGCTGATCTACGCTGGGTTCGGCTGCGGCTAAAATATCTTCGGCGTTTTCGTTTAAGGGCGGGTAGATGCGCTGGCCGTTGATGGTTTGTTTGGTGCGCTTTGCTTGTTCGCCGGTGGCGATTACTTTGCGGTCGCGCCCCTGGGTGTAAACGGCGCCTGCGGCGCCTAGGTCAAGCACGGTTACATACCAATTGATATCGAGCGGTTTCATGGCCTGGCCCAACAAGTGGGCGATGGCGTTGTAGCCGGCAAAACGGCCCATGGGTCGGCTATTCTGACACGACATTACCGATTCGCCATCGGAAAATACGGCCTGAGCGGCGTCGCCCGCCGCAAAAACATTTTCTAAGCCGTTTACCTGCAAGTACTTGTTTACTGGAAGGCCGCCAAGCCAGTCGGTTTCAAGCCCTAGTTGGCTAATTAAGGGGTTGGCACGCATGCCGGCGCTCCATACAACGGTGGCAGCATCTAAACGCTGGCCGTTGTCTAAGGTAACGCCGTTGGCATCAACCTGTTGAATGTTAATATTTGTTATGGTTTTAATGCCTAATTGTTGCAAGGCTTGATCGATAACAGCACGGGCCTCTTCGCCCATGTCAGAACCAATATGATTGCTGGCGTCGGCCAAAATAACTTGCGGCTTAAACTGCGCGCCTGCTAACCATTTGTTTAAACGCGGCGGCAAACCCGTGGCAATTTCTAAACCCGTCAGCCCCGCCCCACCACCAGCACCGTGTTGCGAGCTTCGGTATCGGGCTGGCTGGCTAGCGTTTTTAGGTGGGCTTGCAAACGCAAAGCGCCGTAATAGGTGTCGACATCGAAGCTGTGTTGCTTTAGGCCGGGTATATCGGGCTTGTTTAACTGGCTGCCCAAAGCAATTATTAGCCGATCGTAAGGCAATAACTGCGGGCCCGACGGCCCGTTAATTTGTACGGTTTGCTCGCTTGTATCGACGGCCTCTACCGCCGCACATAGCGATTCTACCTGGATAGGGCCCAGCACTTTTTGCAGCGGCACCGTTACCGGCCGCAAATCGGCCTCGTAATTGCGGACGCGAATATTATGAAAGGAGTTTTTATCGATTAGGGTAATCGCCAAATCTGCCGGCGTAAACCCCGCCTCGGCACGTGCGCGCGCCGCCCCCACAGCCGCCCACAACCCCGCAAAACCACCGCCCAAAACAACAATATTTTTCATCGCCAAACCTCACCATAACGCCCTAAGAGTTTAGGAAATGGGTGTGGTTTTACTATACACCTGCTGGTGGGTTGTAAGGGAAAAAACGGGGTTTTAGGTGGGTTCAAGCCCTAAAGACTGTTTAAGCAGCCAATTAAAGTTACGTACCGCGTGGCTATACAAAGGCTTGTCTGTGTCGCGAGCATAAACCATAGAATCTAAAAACAACTTATACCCATTCGATATAACCCGGTTTCTTCTTGCTAGCTCCATAGCCAAGAGCATTTCTTTGGTTGGCGAGGCGACAAACTCAGGGTGCTGAGCGGCAAACTCTTTACCATCTTTAGCGATTAAAAGCGCTAAAAGTGGTTTTATTTCATTGGGCAAGTTGCTTAAAATTAGGTCGCAATAACCATCTAGCACTCTAGATACATCGTACAAATGCCTAACAAGCGTGCTGTCAAAACTGCCATTAAAACCGCGTTTACGCCGCCTCACGAAATGAGACAACCGCCGTGGAAAAGCAATCAATTTTTCGGCTACAGCTTCATTTAAGGCAATACATTTTACGTCGCGCTGTGGGTAGCCGCTTTTCACCCACGAGTCAATCATCAGGCTTACCGGCTTAACCTCGGGTCGCATTTGTAGCTGGGTAAACGTTAGCTCTATTTGTATTTGGGGTCTAAGCGCACTATTTCTTTTTGAAAGGGTTTGGTAATAAGCATCGAGCACTATGTATTGATTGTTGTTTCTGGCCCTAACCGTTAACTTGTCATTGGCATACCCCACCTCACCTAAGGCCCCAACAACTATCTGCTTAATTTCGCTTAAGTCTTTGCGCAACTTGCTTTTTGACACGTCTTGATCGGGGTTGGACTTGATGATTTTGAAGTCGACATCCTCAGACATCCGATCTGAAACTTGGTAGCCTTTTGATAAAGCCGTACCGCCACAAAAAACAAGTTCGTAATCAGAAATGGGTTCAAACGCTTTTGTAAGTGTATGAATTGCTTCTGTGACTAATATGTCTTTTTCTAGTACCGATAGGTCTAGTCGCTTATATCCTGCGGCGGCCATTTCATCGATAGCGTCAAAGGTAACGCCTAAAATATCACTATCAACTTGTTTCATAGCTTAGAACAGTTCCCCTGACCTTTATTTCTCGTCGGATACGCCCCTTAACCCTAACCATAGGCGCATAAGCGATTTGCGTTGAAAGGCCTTTTAAGTTTTTTTCCTCAAAGCTATTGACATCCACCTCATACCCAAGCTTAGGTAACACTTCAAAAGCAACACCAACTACATCCATCTTGGGGTAGGTACGGATTTCACCATAACTGCTCTTTGCCCGAGAAGGCGCTTTGTATGACTTAACAAAAATACCTTGACCGGCGCGCATAAGCTGCCCCTCAGCGATAAGCTGCTTTAACGCCCTACTTACTTGGCGATAGCCACCAAAAGCCGCAAATTCTTTACGCACAAAAGCCACATCGCTGCTTTTGTCTAAGAATTGCTCAATCTTTTGCTTAACTGTTAATTTGCGCTTTTGCTTTGCCATAATCGTATTTTGTCGTGCCAATTTGGGACATGTTTATTGTAACACTCCCAATACAAACCCAGGCTATTGTTTACCCACAACAGAGCTACCTAAACAACTGGTTTGCTTATTAAGAATTAGTAAGTAGTCGTTTTAGTATCTTGCATTGGTAGATGCGCAATTACGAAATATTCAACGCAAGAGAAACTCGGCGCTTATGAGTTTATTGCCGAGCTAGGTTTTAGGTAAACGAATTCAGCTTGATTCGAAATCTAAGCCTTTTTGTGGGTTGTTTGAAAACACTGCGGAATCATAACCATTCGCCAAAACAACACTGCGAACAACCTGTTGGCTTATTTTATTAAGCCTTTCGCAATAACGATAAAGCGTCGCTTTGTCTTCCGTAAAAATAAACTGAATTCCTTCGTGGGTAGCCTGAGCAATAAGTTTAATATCATCGCGTGCCACGTGTCGTGGAGTACCCGTAGGTCGTTTCTGGCCTAACAGATGCCAGAGTTCAGCCGCTGTGTTCGCATGTGGAAGATTAAACGGAAGAAGACGAAAATTATTCAGTGGTAGATCGGTTATCGGTTGATTAACGGCGAATTCAGCCACTGCAATAGCT
>DATGSD010000114.1:0-3498 GCA_035302965.1 Burkholderiaceae bacterium
GATATCAGTGCCTCGACCGGCCATGTTGGTGGCAATGGTGATGTGCCCGGGTTTACCGGCGTTGACTACGATTTGCGCTTCGCGCTCGTGGTGTTTGGCGTTAAGGACTTCGTGGGGTAAACCAACGCGTTTTAGTAAGCCAGATAAAAGCTCTGAGTTTTCGATGCTCGTGGTGCCCACAAGTACGGGTTGGCCACGCTCGTGACAATCTTTAATGTCAGCAATAATGGCCTGGTATTTTTCTTCGTCCGTTTTAAAGACTTGGTCGTTTTGGTCATCGCGCACCATAGGCCGATTGGTGGGGATGATGACGGTTTCGAGACCATAAATTTGCTGGAATTCGTACGCTTCGGTGTCGGCGGTACCGGTCATGCCCGACAGTTTGTCGTACATGCGGAAGTAGTTTTGGAAGGTGATTGAGGCCAGCGTTTGGTTTTCGTGCTGGATGCGCACCCCTTCTTTGGCTTCGACCGCTTGGTGCAGGCCATCGGACCAGCGACGACCCACCATTAGACGGCCGGTAAATTCGTCGACGATGGTGACTTCGTCGTTTTGTACAACGTAGTGCTGGTCGCGCTGAAAGAGGTTGTGGGCGCGTAAGGCCACCATGAGGTGGTGGATGAGTCCGATGTTACGCGCATCGTAAAGCGATTCGCCCTCGGGTAGCAGACCTTTTTCGGTAAGAACTTCTTCGGCTCGCACTAGGCCGGCTTCGGATAAGTGAACTTGCTGGGCCTTTTCGTCGACCCAAAAATCACCTTCGGGGTCGGGTTGGTCGGGTTGGGGTTCGCCCGACATACGTGTTAGCAAAGGTGGGACAACATTCATGGCTTGGTAAAGCTCGGTGTTGTCTTCGGCTTGGCCGGAAATAATTAGCGGTGTGCGGGCTTCGTCGATAAGAATAGAGTCGACCTCGTCGACGATGGCGTAGTGTAGGCCGCGCTGGCGACGATCGGCGACGTTGTATTCCATATTGTCGCGTAAGTAGTCGAAGCCAAATTCGTTGTTGGTGCCGTAGGTGACGTCGGCCGCGTAGGCAGCGATTTTTTCGTCGTTTTCTTGGTGGCTAACAACCACACCCACTTTTAGGCCCAAGAAGTTGTAAAGCCGGCCCATCCACTCGGCGTCGCGGCGGGCGAGATAGTCGTTAACAGTAACGACGTGAACGCCCTTGCCAGCCAGGGCATTAAGGTAAACCGGCAAGGTTGCGGTAAGGGTTTTTCCTTCTCCGGTACGCATTTCGGCGATTTTGCCATAGTGTAAGGCGATGCCCCCTAACAATTGCACATCGAAGTGGCGCATGCCAAAGACGCGTACGCTGGCTTCGCGCACAACGGCAAAGGCTTCGGGCAATAGTTTGTCGAGCGATTCGCCAGCTTCGACGCGCTGTCGGAACTCGGCCGTTTTGGCGGCAAGAGCCTCGTCGTCGAGAGCTTGCATGCCGGGCTCGAGCGCATTAATTTGCGCGACGTATTTGGCGTACTGTTTGAGAAGACGATCGTTTCGGCTGCCGAAAAGCTTTCTGAAAAAGGAGAGCATGTTGGTTTGTTTGTACACAGGCGTGCAAGCAAGTAACTACTTGCCGCAAGCCTAGATCAATAGGTTGGCGGAAAAACCCGCAGATAACAGAATAGTTTACCGCACCTCGCCCTATTTCGTATCGCCTGCTTTTGTGGCGTTAGCAACTAAAGTGTCGACGGGCTCTTCAGGTTGCGCTAAAAACAGGGTTGGATCGAGCGGATGATCGCCGATGCGCACTTCAAAGTGCAGGTGTGGGCCGGTGGAGTTGCCGGTGCTGCCAACTTTGGCAATTTCTTGCCCTTTTTCGACAAAATCACCAGGTTTTACTAGCAGCTGGTCGGCGTGAGCGTACCGTGTGACGAGGTCGTTGCCGTGGCTGATTTCAACCATATTGCCATAGCCGCGTTTGTAAGCCGCAAAGGTAACAAGGCCACCCGACGAAGCATAGATTGGTGTGCCACGCGGTGCCGAGAAGTCGAGCCCTTCGTGCAAGACGTAGCGACCGGTTATGGGGTGGCGGCGCCAGCCGTAAGATGAGCTAAGATAGGGGTAATTAACCGGCATTAGCGATGGCAGGCCGGCTTCAACGCCAGCGCGTTTGGTTAGAACCAAATCGAGCATAGAGTAGCGATCTTTTTGGTCTTCGAGTTGGGCCTCTAGAATATCGAGGTATTGCACTAAGCCAAGGTCGCTGCCGGGTTGCGCGATGAGGTCAGACGGCTGTGCGCGCCGAAAGCCAAGTGTTTTTGGCTCGGCCAAGGTGTCGAGATAGTCCATAACCGATTGCGCCGAGGCGTCGAGTGAGGCCTGGATTTCGGGGTCGGTGTACGATACGCCGGCCACTTCGGCCAAGCGTTTGCTTATGCCGTCGATTTCGATTAGTTTGGCTTGAAGGCTGCCCAGTTTTTGGGCCATGGCATCGACACTGCCGCGAACGAACTCAGAGTCGCGCTGCAGTTGTTGCACAATGGCTACTTCGTTTTCGGGGCTTAGTAAGGTTTGTTGACCATAGCGCGCTTGTAACCAAGCGCCTGTAACTGCCGACGCCGCTAAGGCCGCAACCGCTACGGCACTAAATAACGCAATTTGCCAGCCACGCCTGGCGCGTGGTGTTTGGGCAGAAGAATTTAACGATGTTTGAGTCATAAGTAATTTGCTTGATAAGGATGCACACTAACGGTGTTTAATCATCATCAAAAAAAGCGTCAACGCAGCTCGGCCTGGGGGCAAACTGCACTAGGTTGGGTTGATAGCAACCCCACAGGTGCCGAAGTGCTTGCCACTGCGCGTATGCTATTGGGTATCGAGCAAAGTGCCCGACAAGTGTTGCCGCCGGCTATTGCTAGCCACTGCCAAGTGGCTAAATTAGAAAGCAATGCGGTGTTGTTGGCTGTGCCCAGCGCTGCTTATGCGGCGCGTTTACGGCAGCTTGCCCCACGCATTGTCGAGCGGCTAAACAAAGATGGTTGGAACCTTAACGAAATTAACGTCAAGATACAAGCCAATTTACCTACTAAACAGACAATTTTGCAACGCCCGAAAGAAAGCGTGCCACTTGATGGGCACGCTTTAGAGGCATTTGAAGGTCTGCGCAACAACTTACCGTCTGGACCGCTTGCCGATGCTGTTGCTCGCTTAGTAGAGCGACACAAACAAGAATAGTGCGCATTAAAATACAGCCAACCGCGCAAAAAACGTGATTTTCTATAGCCACGCTTACGGCTTTTATACGCCTACATAAGGGCCTACCGCTTGGGCGGCTATTTGTCGGCGCCTTAAGACGCATGCCAAAGCGGCCCGACCCTCACAGAGCTCACTTAAGGGCCATTTATAGGCCAACACAATTGCTAGCCGCCTGGCTATTTGTCGATACCTTAAGGCGCATCAGTGCAAGACTGCACACATCAAAACTCATTCGGCCACGGTTATCGGCGCAAAAAAGCGAGTCAATAACGCTGGAAATTTTCGACTGCTTAT
>DATGSD010000115.1:0-7269 GCA_035302965.1 Burkholderiaceae bacterium
CACCATTGCCGCCCGGGAATATTTGTGCGCTCGATGCTCCAGGCAACAAGCAAGCCTAACGCCAAACAGGCTGCAGTAACCCCGAAAGCCAAACCCAGCGTATTCGCTAATAGTTCGAGGGTGCGTGTACGGAAAAGCTCTTCGTACAGCCGGTAAAAACCCGCTTGACTGCCTCGATACACCAAATAAATAATGGGCAAGCCCACCAACATAACAGGCAAGCTTGCCAAAAGCGCCAACCAAGGGACGTTTAACGCCCCCAATGGCCGACGCAGTGCTCGTACTTCGGGCATTAGGCCAGCCCAGCCTCGCGGCCATGTAATTCTTTCACGGCAATAATTTGCTGCTGAAACGCGCCGCTAGTCGGAACGAAAGCAAAGCGCCCTTCCCATTCGGGCGATGCCATATCAAGAGTCGATTCGGGGAGATCGGCCTCGTCGATCAAATCTTTATTGAAAATGGTTACCCGACTGCGGGCCGTTACCCCTGTCCAGCTGCCATCATTAGCGATATACATTGGCCGTACTTGGGCCAAGGTTCCCTCGGGCAGCGTAACAAGCAACCCCCGTTGTGCCAGGGCAGCAAGTGGTGGGCTTTCTTCTGCATAAAAAACATCGGCTGGCGAGCGCTGCCCCTCTTCGATAATTTGGTTGGCAAGTTGCGAACTATTACCACGACGAATTTGCACCTCGACGCCTGTTGACTTTGTGAATGCATCGACAACTTTTTGCGTGGTTTTTGCATGCTAGCCACTGTATAAAATAAGCGGATCGGCGTTAGCTGAGTGGCCAAAAGCCATTGCCACTAACCCTAGTACACTGGCACTAAACAACTTTTTACTTAAGCGTCAAAACCCCTAACTACTGACAACTTTCATGACACCAAACCTTTAAAGTCTTTGCTGGCTATCAAGTAGAAAAACGGGATAATTGCATCGCAAATAATAACGATAATGCTTATCATTACCATTACGAAATGTAGCTTGGCCCATCAAATTTTTGAATAAGAAAAAATAGCCAGCCTTGATGGGCTGGCTAAAATACCCACGTGTGGGTGGAGAACCAGGTAACCCTGACCTATAGGTATAGCGTTAAGTACGCCTCTAGCTTCTGATAAAAATCAAATAGCAAGCATTCTTATTAAGAAAGCATCTAGCTTTAAGCCTTAGCGGCAGGCCAATATGCGCTATCGGGCGTTTCTCGTGCGCCAAAAATGGCTTGCCCTACCCGAACAATAGTTGCGCCTTCTTCGATGGCAATTTCAAAATCGCCCGACATACCCATAGAGAGTTCGTCGACTGACATGCCGGCGGGTATTTTTGGGGCTAAGGCATCACGTAGTTCGCGCAGCTGCCGAAAGCATGCTCGCACCTTAGCTACATCATCTGAAAACAAGGCCATCGTCATTAAGCCTTTAACGTTTAAGCGTGAGAATGCTGCGAGCTCTCGGATAAATGTTTGCGCCTCATTGGGGCTAATGCCGTACTTGCTGTCTTCTTCCGACGTGTTTACCTGTACGAAAACATCGAGAGTGCGCTCTTCGAGTTCGAGGCGGCGTTGCAACGTTTTGGCTACTGCAAGACGATCGAGCGCATGAAATTCGTGTGCAAAACGGGCAACTTCACGCGCCTTATTTCGTTGAAGATGACCAATCATGGCCCATTTTAATTCGGGTAAATCGGCTAAAGCTTCTGCTTTGCTAATCCCTTCTTGAGCTTTGTTTTCGCCCAAGTAACGGCAGCCGGCCTCATAAGCTAAACGAATTCGCTCGGGCGCGACCGTTTTGCTAACCGGCAACAACCGGACAGACGACGGATCTCGGTTCACCCGCTGGCAAGCTGCCGCAATACGGCTTTGCACCGCCTCAATATTGCGTCGAAAATCGTCTACCGTTTGCGCAAGTGGATAATGCCCATGCTTTTCGTGTAAACGATTGTCTGTTGTTGAGTGAGACGTATTCATAAATAAACAACCTAAACAAATAATGGCATGCTGTAGATACGCAACAAAAACTGGGCTCGAGCGCCTAATCGACCGTGCCATCCGTCAAATAAACAAGACAGCTATTAGAGGGCTAGACCTGGTAGCTAAAGCTAGCGGGGCAGCGCAAGTTACTGACACAAAAACAAGCGTAACACCAGCAAGCCGGTAATTTCTGTTATTAATACTATCATTGCCAAAATGACGACTAAGTAAAAATGCCTCAACACTTTTTGGGCAATTAATAAAGAATTGCTGTCATGACGATCAAAAAAATCTAACACCAAAAAATGGGGGTTTTATGACAAATTGGAAAACAGAATTACAAGAATGGGTTGATGCCCACTTTGACGACGAGGTTGCTTTCCTGCAGCAGTTGGTTCAACTACCTACCGATACGCCACCAGGTGACAATGCGCCCCACGCTAAAAAAGTAGCCGAACTCTTAAGCGCCGAAGGATGGGAAGTAGAACACCACCCCGTACCAGCAGAAACCGTTAAAGCAGCGGGTATGCAAAGCATTAACAACTTAGTTATTAGGCGCCGTTACGGCGATGGGCCCACTATTGCCTTAAATGCCCACGGCGATGTGGTTCCGCCAGGCGAAGGCTGGACGTATCCTCCTTATGGTGCCGAAATTGTTGACGGACGGCTTTATGGCCGTGCTGCTGCGGTTTCTAAAAGCGACTTTGCAACCTATGTTTATGCGGTGAAAGCCTTAGAAGCAGTTGCCAAACCAACATCAGGCACCATCGAGCTGCATTTCACGTACGACGAAGAGTTTGGCGGTTTATTAGGCCCAGGCTGGCTTTTAGAGCAAAAAATTGTCAAACCCGATTACGCTATTTGCGCATCGTTTAGCTATGCCGTTGTCATTGCCCACAATGGTTGCTTGCAGTTTGATATTACTGTTCATGGTAAAGCTACTCACGGGGCAGTACCACATACCGGCCACGACGCCCTACGCGCCGCTAACAAAATTTTAACCTCCGTATACGCCGCTGCCGACGAATTAAGTGCTCATCCGTCAAACGTTAGTGGCATCGACCACCCCACCATGATTGTCGGGCAAATTAGCGGCGGCACCAACACCAACGTTGTGCCTGGGCAAATTAATCTAAAACTCGATCGCCGCCTCACCCCTGAAGAAGACCCAAAACAAGTCGAAGCCGAGGTACGGGCACTTATTACTAATGCCATTAGCGACTTAGAAGGCATTCGCGTAGACATTCGACGCATTTTGCAAGCCGATGCGCTACGCCCTTTGGCCGGACACGAAAAGTTAGTAAGTGCCATACAAAACGCCGCGCAAGAGGTTTTGCAAGAAGACATCCCAGCAGAGGGAACGCCACTTTATGCAGATGCACGCTTGTATGCTGCTTCGGGCATACCGGTTGTAATGTACGGTGCAGGCCCACGTACGCTGCTTGAATCGAACGCCAAACGCGCCGACGAAAACATTGCCCTTAGCGACTTAAACAAAGCAACCAAGGTGGTGGCACTCGCACTTGCCGAATTATTAACTTAGCGTTATTGGTGCAATAAGCTGTCATACGCTATTATGGATTTGTAAGACATGGGGTGCTTGCATAGCAGGCTGAGAAAACACCCACCGAACTTGATCCAGATAATACTGGCGAAGGGATGTCGACAAAGTCTTAGGCACTAGGGCAAAAATACCAAGCAAGTAAAGCCCAATCAAACTGCCTACACGATAATCGTTCATGCCTTTGCCACTTAAAGGAAGCACCATGAACGCATCATCGAGTCATTTAAACAATCTTCCACTCAATCAACAAATCGTGTTAGTAACGGGTGGTGCTCGCGGCCTAGGCCTACATTTAGTTAAAGCTTTCTTGGGCCAGGGTGCCAAGGTTGTAATTAACTATTTAAACAGCCAAGAACAAGCCGAAAATTTAGCAGCAGCATCAGACGGCCAAGCCATTGCCGTTCAAGCCGATGTTTGCAAGCCAGATGCCGTGCAAAGCATGGTAGAAAAAGCGCAAAACCACTTTCAAGCGCCCATCGTAACCGTCGTGAATAATGCTCTGCCGCATTTCTTGTTTGATGGCGACGACCGCCCCCATGCCGACGCACTAAATTGGGATCATCTCACCCAGCAATTTGAAGGCATTATGCGTGGGGCGTTAAACACGACTCAAGCGTGTTTGCCCGGTATGCGACAAGCAAAATTTGGTCGCATTATCAATATTGGCACCAATCTCTTTCAAAACCCGGTAGTTCCTTACCACGATTACACTGCTGCCAAAGCCGCGCTGCTTTCATTCACACGTACATTTGCCAACGACTTAGGCCCTGACAACATCACGGTGAATATGATTTCGGGGGGCTTGTTACGTACAACCGATGCTTCGGCGGCCACTCCTGAAGCCGTTTTTGAATTAATTGCCGCCAATACGCCTTTACGCCGAGTAACGACTCCGGACGAATTCGCCGACTGTGCCCTGTTTTTTGCGTCACCCTGGGCGCGTGCAGTTACTGGCCAAAACTTAGTGGTTGACGGCGGGCTGGTAAAAAACTAAGCACCTAAGAACAAAAACTTACGCTTTATTAGCCCTGCTCGGCTTGCTTAATCGTTTGCTAAACACAAGCAAACTATTTCTAACAAAATTTGGTTTTACCAAGCCCAAGCCGCTGCTTTTTAGCCAATTATTAAGGCTTAACTTAACAACTTGCCCGCTAAAAACAGCGGGCATTTACCAAACAAATAATAAATCGCGTGTTCGGGCGCTGCCCACCTAGCAAAAGATTCGGCGAGTACTAAACCGCATATAAACAAAATCGTTGGTATGACACCTTTTGAAACGCTTCGCTATCTACGCCATGCGGCGTGACATGTCTATCAAAAACAAAAACAACTTAAACTTTTACAAGTTCTGACAGAGATCAAGCATTAGGGATAGTCGCCGATTCCGTCTTTGCCTGTCATCATTTACAATTGCCTAGCGTCAATTTGTAACTCCTGTTAAAACACGTAATTTAACGAAACGTATTATCACTCGTTAAGGTATTTTTATTCTGTCTATTATCTAACTCGGAGGGCTGCCATGCTTGGCCGCATTGCCGTACATCTAAACCACGACCCTGCTTGCGAACGCCGAATCGACGCGGCTATTTTGCTAGCCAAAAAACATAACGCCGAAATTATCGGCGTGTATGCACAAGAAGACTTAGTCAACCGCTACCAAAATGCCATCCCGCGCGATATTTTGTCTAGCTTGCGCGAAGAGCACAACACCCACACCGAAAACACCCGCAAGCTTTTCGAAGAAAAAATCAATGCAACCCAGGTTAAGGCGCAGTGGCGCGAGCCCAAAGGCAACATCGAAGAAGGGTTGGCATTGCAAGCACGGTATTGCGACTTACTCATCATGAGCAAAATGCCGGCCGAAGCCAGTTCCCGCAACATCATGCCCCATCTGCCCGAATCAGTAATTATGGCAGCGGGCCGTCCGGTATTAATGATTCCTAACGCCGGTAATATCAAAACCGTTGGCGAACGAATCTTATTTTGCTGGAACCAGCGTCGCGAAGCCGCACGTGCATTTACAGATGGCGCACCTTTTCTGCGTAGCTGCAAATCGCTGTCTATTCTTGAAGTCGATCGCGACGATAATTATCTCGAGCAAAACGACATCCAGAAAAGCGATATTAGCGATTATTGCAAAAGCTTAAATTATCCAGAACCTGATGTTCTCTCGCGCGGCAGTGGCAACCTTGGGGTCGGTAACATCATCTTAAATATTGCCAGCGACCTTAGCAGCGATTTAGTCATTATGGGTGCCTACGGCCACAGCCGCATGCGCCAATGGATTATGAGCGGCGCCTCGCGCACCATTTTGTCATCAATGACGGTGCCCGTTCTATTGTCGCAATAAATCGCTAACAGCCGCCCGCGCGGCGGCCAGTTACTCTAACCCCTGGTTAATTAATTAGCCATTACTGGCTTTATTTGTCTATTTTCTTGGCTGTAATAGCGTATTCATTATGACCACCGTTACTGTAGAACCCAGTGTCAAGTTGTACTACGAAGATTATGGCCAAGGCCAAACCTTTGTGTTTATTCATGGCGGTGGCCTAAGCCACGAAATGTGGGAACAGCAAGTATTTGCGCTGGCCGATAACTACCGCACTATTGCTTACGACCAACGCTCGCACGGGCAAAGTAGCAAACCAGGGCATGGGCATAACTTCGAGCGCTTATGCGATGACCTCGAAATTTTATTAGCGTATTGCCAGGTCGATCGGCCTGTGCTGGTTTGCCACGGCATCGGGGCTTACGTGGGGCTTACCTATGCTTTGCGCCATCCCTCACAATTAACGGGTTTAGTGCTAACCGGTGCCGGCGCCCGCTTCCTCGAGGCCGATGGCCAACGTGGCGGTTTTGCACAAGACCAATGGTTGGCTTATATGCAAGCTATGGCCCGTAACAAAGTTGAAGCCGTAACACAATTAGTTAATAATGGTTTCTATTATCAAGACCCTGGGCCAGAAACACGCCAGGCGGTTATTACTACCATGCTGCAATGGCCTATTTATGCCACCAAGCAACTCGGTAACGCCCTGCAATCTACCGATTTAGGCAAACGTGTCTCGGCATTAAACGTAGCCACATTAATTGCCCATGGTATTCACGACCTTAAACAACCCTACGAAGGGGCACAAAAGCTAAGCAAAGCCTTACCCACAGCCACCTTAGTGCCATTCAAAAATAGTGCCCACAACCCACAACTTGAAGAATACGACGCCTTTAACCAAATGCTTATTCGCTTTGTTAGCGAGCAAGCAGCACGCTAAAGCTTGCCTTAATAAACGTAGCAAGACGTAGTTTTCATCTCTAAAAGCAGCAAACAAAAACTCTTTTAACCTTTTGCCGGCTCGCCCAATAGCGTGTAACAACAGGTTGTAAAAATTGGCTCGCCGAGCGTTTTTGAATCATCGATTACGTTGAAAAACCTCAGTGCCTCGTCAGCAAAAATTTTTTTAGCACCCACTACCGTAGTGCTATGCGCCGCTTTGCTTGCTACCCCATTAGTTAACGCCGCGCAAAGCAACGTACTGGTTTTAAGCCAAAACCCAGCTGCTTTAGTCTCTGCCGTTAGTATTGCCAACAGCAATGCTAGTAAAAAAAGTGCGCCAAGCCAGGCTAGCAATCGTTTAAGCGCGCCAGACGAAGAGCACGACTCGGTATCAAACACGAACACCACTCGGCCAAACGAAAGTACTGAAAGCGGGCTAGCGCAGCTTCCGTTTAATACCACGGTAATGC
>DATGSD010000116.1:0-28554 GCA_035302965.1 Burkholderiaceae bacterium
TGCTCATTAACAAACCCGCCGAAAGCATCGCGCAAGCGGACACAACAACGGGTAGGCGTAAGTAAACCGAAGGCATAACACTGTCTCCAAAAAAGTGTAAGGCTTTAGTTGTCTGACAGCATAGGGGTGTTGCCTTCAGGGGCGTTAAGCAATTTGTCCATAAAAATCGTCAGTTTGTCTCTTGGTGTTTTTAACATTTGTTTTGTGATTAATTAAAAAACAAGGCTGTTGCTTGTGCCCCGATTTGTTAGACTGGGTGTCGACCAATTACAAATTACCTTGATGGGGGTTGGTAGCGTTGGCTGTGATGCCTGGGCTGGCGGCATAGTTTGTGCACCCCAAAAGCCTCTGTCCTTTTGAACGCAGGAGTCTGGCATTCGTGGATAGTTTTCAAACACAACTCAGCGAGTTTTGGAAAGTCACCAAAGAAGTCTGGGATACGGGTCTCTTTGGTGCATCGATAGGCGATGTGCTTGTGGCCATCGTCATTTTTTTAATTTTTTATGTTTTGCGTGGGTGGTTTCGGCGCCTTATTACAGCCATTATCGAGCGTTGGTTTGCGCGTCGCGAAGGGGCTAGGTCGACTCAGTTGGGGGGCATCATCAGCCATGCCTTGTCTGGGCCGCTACAGCTTTTATTTGTCACCTTTGGTATCTTTTTTGCCCTGCAATATTTAGGGCCTGAAGGCAAAATCGGGCTGTTTGGCGACCGCATCGTCCGTACCTTGGTAGCCATCGCGATTTTCTGGGCGGTTTACGACATTGTTCAGCCATTGGGGGCGTTGTTTAAACGCTTCGATAAGGTTTTAACCCACGACATGATCGACTGGCTGTTACGCGGCATCCATTGGGCCGTGTTTTTTGTTGCCGCCGCCACAATTTTGCAGTTATGGGGTATTCAGGTTGCGCCAATTATTGCCGGTTTAGGCTTATTTGGTGTTGCCGTTGCTTTAGGGGCTCAAGAGCTTTTCCGTAACTTAATTGGTGGCCTGTGCATTTTAATTGAAAAACAATTCCGTAAAGGTGAATGGATCGCCGTCGATGGCGTTGCCGAAGGTACGGTCGAGCGCATTGGTTTTCGCTCAACATTAATTCGACGCTTCGATGCGGCGCCCGTTTCGGTACCCAATATGAAATTGTCCGATGCCGCGGTAACTAATTTTTCGCGCATGCAAGCACGGCGTATCTCATGGAAGATTTCATTGCGCTACGACTCTACTATTGAGCAACTCGAATCGATTCGTAGCAAAATCGAGGCGTTTCTAAAAAATGATCAGGCGTTTGTGAAACCGCCACAAGCGTCGTTGTTTGTGCGTATCGATGCTATTGCCGATTCCTCTATCGATATCATGTTGTATACATTTACGGTAACAACCGTTTGGGGCGAATGGCTCGAACATAAAGAGCGCTTATTGCTCTTTATCAAAGAAGTTGTCGAAGAATCGGGTACCGACTTTGCCTACCCAACCCAGTCGATTGTTGTCGAATCCGACATGCCTGACGTTCCCGCACCTTTTGTGGGTAGAACTGAAGCGGGTAAGGCCGACGGTGGGGCAGCGGCGGCTTCTTAAGGCTTTATAGCTAATAATTAATTTATAAAAAAACCGCTTGGCAGCGTAGGCAGCTTAGCGGTTTTTGCAATTTACAGCGGATTTACGGCAAATCTACGCCACATCTACGGCGAATTGACGGTATAGATTTTACGGCAAATTTTATGGCATTAAGTGGTGTCGTAAATTGTGTCGAGTTCTTTATCTTCAAAAATTAGGGTAAAGCGTTTTCTGGAAGTTGTTGTACTTCCTTGAAGCTCAATTCTGAGCGTATTACCCGTAAGCGTTGCGCGTTTTAAGTCGCGCTCGTCGTCGCCTTCCCAAACCCGCCCCTTAACCATTTGGTAGCGCTGGGTTAATTCGAGATGGTAGGGCGTGCCATCGAGGCCTTCCCATTCCCATTGGCCAGCAACTTGAGCCGGTATAATCCACTTATATAGGCGGGTGCCGCTTAATTCGCGGCGTTCGTCGGCTTGCCAGTCGCCCATATCGAAGGCGTGCGAAATAACGCGTGTGCCAGGCCGCAACTCGCTTAATAATTTGCTGCGTAGTTTGACGTTAACCGATTGCAATAAGTACAGGGTAACAATGGTCGCTTCGCCAATTTCGGCGGTAAAAATATCGTCTTCAATAAAATCAACAAGGTGTTCAACCCGAGAAAGTGCAGCGTACTCCATTGCTTCGGCTACGCGAAGTGGGTCGAGCTCGATACCTACGCTGCGAATATGACGCTGCAAAGCGGCCTCGACCACGATGCGTCCATCGCCCGAACCCAAATCGTAAAGCACGTCTCGGCGCCCCACTTCAGCCAGTTTCAGCATGGCTTCAACCATGGCTTCATCGGTAGGAACAAAAGGCACATCGAGATGGATATCAGCGGGTTCTTGTTGAGCCGGATCATCGAATAAATCGTTAAAGTACGAAGAGTCCAAAGACAGCACCTATAAAATAAGAGGTTGCAGATAGGCGGAAACCGCTCCCGCCATAGTACCAAACATCATAAGCCGCAAAATACTGTGTGGTTTTAACTTTATAGGAGACGACAAATGGGGCTATTAGTTGATGGCCAATGGCACGACGAATGGTACGACACCGATGCTAGTGGCGGGCGTTTTATTCGTAGCGATTCACAATTCCGAAACTGGGTGACGCCCGACGGCCAGCCTGGACCGAGTGGCGAGGGTGGCTTTAAAGCCGAAGCTGGCCGCTACCATTTATATGTATCGCTAGCCTGCCCCTGGGCGCATCGGGTGCTGATTATGCGGGCCTTAAAAGGTTTAGAAGACCTTATTAGCGTTTCGGTGGTTAACCCCTATATGGGCGAGCATGGCTGGACGTTTCAAGCGGGCTCGGGTGTTATTGCCGACCCAGTGCAACAATCGCGCTATTTATACCAGCTATACACCAAGGCCCAACACGATTACTCGGGGCGTGTAACCGTACCCATGCTTTGGGATCTTAAGCAAAATACCATCGTTAACAACGAATCATCCGAGCTTTTGCGCATGCTAAATTCGGCCTTTGATGGGCTAGGTGCCAAAGAAGGTGATTACACCCCCGCTCATTTACTCGACGATATCGATGCAATTAATGCCGTTGTTTACGATCGCGTTAATAATGGCGTGTATAAAGCGGGCTTTGCCACGTCGCAAAACGTTTATGAAGAAGAAGTTAAGCGTTTATTTACTGCGCTTGATGAACTTGAAGCGCGTTTAAGCAAGCAGCCGTATTTAGTCGGAAACGACATTACCGAGGCCGATTGGCGCTTATTTACGACCTTAATCCGCTTCGATTCTGTTTATTTTGGCCATTTTAAATGCAACCTTAAGCCCTTAAGCCAGTATAAAAATCTCTGGAGCTATACGCGCGAGCTTTACCAATGGCCCGGTGTTGCTGCTACGGTTAACTTTCAGCATATTAAGCAACATTATTACACCAGCCACCCAACCATTAACCCCAATCGAATCGTTCCCGTAGGGCCAGAGCTAAACCTTTTGCAAGCTCCCGACCGTGTGTTTCATTAATTTACCAGTGCTGGTTTGCGCGTAAAAAGTGTTTTTGTACAACAGCATTTATTACGTATTCAGAATCTTTCTTTTTTCTAAACGCAGCCTTTGCTAGGCAAAGCCAATAAACCGTAGGCTTTTGCTGCAGTGCAAGGTATAAAATGGGCTTATTCGCGCATTGGCATAAGCTAATAAGATTTTCTTCGTTCCTTTTCAGGGTGTAACTAACTACTATTTTTACTAAGGCTAAGCAAAAGGCTTTGTTTTTCAACACCGATGGCTTAGCACCTGTTTTAGTTAGACACTCTTTAAAGGAAAGCAGAAATGTCATGGAAAAAATGGCTGCTACAGACGGCGTCTGTATTAGCAATTTCAGCAAGCAGCGCTTGGGCAGCAAGCTCTAGCCCTTACTTAGTTAGCACCGATTGGCTAGAAGAAAACCTTAACAACGACAAAGTTCGCGTGGTCGAAGTTAGCGTCAACCCTGGCGTGTTCGAGCGTGGTCACATCCCTGGTGCCGTAAATTTTAATTGGCACACCGATTTGGTTAATACTGTCGAGCGCGATATTGCCGATAAAGACAGTTTCCAACAACTCCTACGCGACAGTGGCATTAGCGACGACACCACTACCGTGCTGTATGGCGACACCAATAACTGGTTTGCTGCCTGGGGCGCATGGGTGTTCGATATTTACGGTGTCGACAACGTTAAATTACTTGACGGTGGCCGAGTTAAATGGGAAGCCGAAGGCCGGCCCCTATCGGTAGAAGCTGCTCAGCCAGCAGCCGGAAACATCACACTTAACGATGCCGACCCCAACCTACGAGCCTATTTAAGCGATGTTGTTGCTGCCGCTCGTGGAGAAACCGATGTGGCCATCGTCGACATTCGCTCAGCTGACGAATATAACGGCAAAATTTTTGCGCCTGATGGTGTTCCCGAGCTATCGATTCGTGCTGGTCACGTACCTGGTGCAGTAAACGTTGTTTGGAGCGAGTTGGTAGCCGAAGACGGCACATTCAAGCCGGTTGACGAAATTAAAGCAATTTATGCCAATGTTGGCATTGACGGCAGCAAGCCCATTATTACCTACTGCCGTATTGGCGAGCGCTCCAGCCACTCGTGGTTTGCTCTAAACAAGCTTTTAGGCTACGACACTAAAAACTACGACGGCTCCTGGACCGAATACGGCAATGCAGTCGGTGTTCCTATCAACAACCCAGCTGGCACAGTTTGGGGCAACATCTAAATTAGGAATACTGTGACGGCTTGGTTTCGTTATAGTACAGCCATCGCATTGGCGGTGGCTGTCTTGCTTTCGGCTTGGGCCGTTACCGACCTTCCTCAAGAAGGGCGTGTATTGGCCTTTTCTATTTTGTCAGGCGCGGCCTTTGGCTTTGTTTTGCAACGTTCCCGCTTTTGCTTTTATTGCATTGCACGCGATTACTTCGAATTTCGCGACGCCAATGGCTTGCTAGGGCTGCTACTAGCACTCGGGGTAGGCTTAGTCGGTTATTACGTATTATTTAGCGTTTTTTCACCGACACCGGTTGCGGGGCGTTTGCCGGCTGGGGCACACATCGGACCGGTCAGCTGGGTGCTAGCCGTTGGAGCGGCCACGTTCGGTTTTGGAATGGCGTTGGCGGGCTCATGCATTAGCGCGCATCTATACCGTTTAGGCGAAGGTTCGTTGGCGTCTATTGTGGCACTATTGGGCGCTATTATTGGTTTCGGTTTGGGTTTTGCGTCTTGGAACCCTTTGTATTTAGCCACCATTCACGATGCGCCCATTGTTTGGTTGCCGCACCGCTTGGGCTACGGCTGGTCGTTATTAATACAGCTGGTTGTGTTGTTTGCCCTGGCTGCCGTGTTGTTAAGGGGCCATCGAGCACCTAACAATTCAAACAAACCGTCACCCCTTATGTCGGCCGAGCCTAATTTTCGCCGCCTTGGTCATGTATTGTTCGCTCAGCGTTGGCCAACCTATGTTGGCGGCTTATTAGTGGCAGTCATCGGCGTCATGGCTTTTTTGCGCAGTGGTGCTTTGGGAGTCACCGCCGAACTGGGTAGTATCGCGCGTACAACCGCGGCTAATTTCGATTTATTACCAGCTCGCTTGTTCGGCTTAGATGGTTTTGCGGGTTGTGCCACGGTGGTAAAACAAACCTTGTTGTCGCGCAACGGCTTATTTGTTGTGTTTCTAATAGCGGGTTCGTGGTGTAGTGCCCTTTTGGCAAACGAATTCCGCCTGCAGTGGCCATCGGGCACCGCTTTGTTGCGCAATTTCGCCGGCGGCGTACTAATGGGCTGGGGCGGTATGCTGGCCTTAGGCTGTACAGTGGGTACCTTGCTGTCTGGCATTATGGCCGGCGCCTTATCGGGGTGGTTATTTGCAGTTTTTTGTTTTCTTGGTGCTTGGCTAGGCTGGAAGCTTAGAAAAACTGGTCTAAATAAATTTGTTAATTAAGGGTGGTTGTTTGTAAACAGCCGCTCTTACTATAGTTGAATGACTTACCCGTTAGGGGCATTTAGTATTGGGGCTGGTGGGCTATGTTAATGGGCAATGTTTTAATCTTGCTTGGCCTATACTGCGTCTGCTTTACCTTGTTTTCTATCGTTTCGATTCTCGAAGCAGGTACCTCAAAATAGGCGGCTAAGTCGGCTTAATTAAAACGGGTAGCTGTACTTGGCAGCATAGTCTGCCCACCCTTGTTGTTGGCCTTTATTCCAACAATTTTGGATCGCGCCATGCATCGCATCAGGGTTAAGCGGGTTTATCGCGAGCAAAGAGTAATGTAAGTGATTGTGTTTTTGGGTTCAATTAGCTACGCCTAAATAGACCAGAGCTTACTAGACACATTTTTGCCCTATAAACTGAGCGCTCGCGGCTATATTGCTTGTGGAGCAATTCGGGGTGCCCCCGCTAGCAGCCAGCGCTTAGCAGATTTTTCTGGCCGCACTTGGCTGGCGGTGGACGACGCGGTACAAGCTTACGATACGCTCTCATCGCAAGGAATCGACAAAGCACTTAAAAGGGGCAGTCATTCTGGCAGCGCCGACAAACCGCACCACATACGACGCCTTCGCCGGTTAGGTCGCTCAAACAAAAACGCCCAACCAAGACGGTTAGGCGATATAAGTTGGTGGCCTGGGACAGAATCGAACTGCCGACACGCGGATTTTCAATCCGCTGCTCTACCGACTGAGCTACCAGGCCCAAAAAAAGTTAATCATACACGATTTTTTACTTCTGTGCATGGTTTTGGTCAGGAGGTTTATAATAGGCGGTGATGCTGCATTTTATCTATGCTAAGTTCGGGCTTTACTGCTCGCAAAAAAATGTCTGTTGATGTCTTAACGTTTGGGCTTAATCATGTTTCGGCACCGCTAGCGGTGCGCGAGCGGGTGTCGCTGCCCGTCGATCTTTTACGCCCGGCGCTCGATGGTTTGCGCAGTGCGTTTGGTTCGTCGGTGCGCGAAGCGGCCATTTTGTCCACCTGCAACCGCACCGAGGTTTATTGCGCGGCCGAGCCCCATATTGCCGACCAGCTGCCGGCCTGGATGGCCGATTTTAATCGGCTCGAGTCGGTTAGTTTGCAGCCCCATTTGTATCGTTATCAACACAACGAGGCGGTGCGCCACGCGTTTCGGGTGGCTAGTGGGCTCGATTCGATGGTGGTTGGCGAGCCCCAAATTCTTGGGCAAATGAAAGATGCCGTGCGAGCCGCTACCGAGGCAGGCTCGCTCGGAACTCTGCTGCATCAGTTGTTTCAGCGTACATTTTCAGTGGCCAAAGAAGTTCGTTCACATACGGCTATTGGCGCGCATTCCGTGTCTATGGCCGCTGCTGCTGTGCGTTTAGCCGAGCGCGTTTTCGACGACCTTAGCCAAGCCAATGTTTTATTTATTGGCGCCGGCGAAATGATCGAGCTTTGCGCTACCCATTTTGCTGCACGTCAGCCTGCAAGAATGGCGGTTGCTAACCGTACAGCCGAAAGGGCCCAAGTGTTGGCCTCGCGTTTTAATGCCGATACCTTGCGCCTTGCCCAATTATCAGAAAGCTTGGCCGACTTCGACGTTGTGGTGTCGTGTACGGCAAGTACGTTACCCATTTTAGGCTTGGGCATGCTCGAGCGCATAACGCGTCTGCGTCGCCACCGCCCCATTGTTATGGTCGATCTGGCCGTGCCGCGCGATATCGAAGCCGAAGTCGGTCGCTTGCCCGACATTTACCTTTACACGGTCGACGATCTTGGTCGCATGGTGCAAAGTGGGTCGGAGGCGCGTCAAGCAGCGGTTGTGCAGGCCGAAGCCATTATCGATGCCCGTGTTAAAAACTTTATGCACTGGCTAGAAAACCGCGAAATCGTTCCTACCCTAGTTGATATGCAAGAAACAGCCGAGCAACTTAGTGCGGCCGAGGTCGAAAAAGCCCAACGCTTGTTGGCTCGTGGGGTAGAACCTAGCGAAGCTTTGCGGTATTTGGCGCGCAACCTAACACAAAAATACATGCACGGCCCTTTGTCTGAACTTAATCAAAGTAGCCCTGCCCAACGCGAACAATTATTACAGCTGTTGCCGCGGCTTTTGCCCGACCCTAACGCACCCCGTCGGCGCTAAAGCGGCTTACTATTCATGTTTTTGTTTCAATTTTCAGCCTAAATACTTATGAAAAGCTCTATGCGCAGTCGCCTCGAGCAGTTATCGCATCGGCTTGCCGAGATCGATGCCATGCTGGCCGAGCCCGAAATTGCAACCGATATGGATCGCTTTCGCCAGTTAAGTCGCGAGCGCTCCGAAATCGACCCGGTGGTAGGGGTGTTCCACCAATACACCGAGGCCGAGCAAGCGATGCGCGAGGCGCAAGAGCTAATGAGCGACCCCGAAATGAAGGCCTTGGCCGAAGACGAATACCAAGAAAACCGTCAAGCCATCGAAAAGCTCGAAGACGAGCTGCAAATCTTGCTGTTGCCACGCGACCCAGACGATAAACGCAATGTGTTTTTAGAAATTCGTGCCGGTACGGGGGGCGATGAAAGCGCTTTGTTTGCTGGCGACTTGCTGCGTATGTATACGCGCTACGCTGAAAACCGCGGTTGGCGTGTCGAGCTTATGTCAGAAAGTCCGTCCGAGCTTGGCGGCTATAAAGAAGTCATTGCTTTTATCGAGGGTGCCGATGTTTACGGCCGCTTAAAGTTTGAATCGGGCGCCCACCGCGTCCAGCGAGTACCCGAAACCGAAACGCAGGGACGGGTGCATACGTCGGCGTGTACGGTTGCCGTATTACCCGAGGCCGATGAGGCTACCGACATCATTATCAACCCCGCCGATTTGCGCATCGATACCTTCCGTGCTAGCGGTGCTGGGGGTCAGCACGTTAACAAAACCGATTCGGCGGTTCGTATTACCCACCTACCCACAGGCACGGTTGTCGAATGCCAAGACGACCGCTCGCAGCATCGCAACCGCGACAAAGCTATGCAGGTGTTAGCCGCACGTTTGCGCGACCAACAGCAGCAAGAGCTGCAGGCCCAAGAGGCCCAAGAGCGTAAAAGCTTAATCGGAACTGGCGATCGCTCTGAGCGCATTCGCACCTATAACTATCCGCAAGGGCGTGTCACCGATCACCGCATCAACCTCACGCTTTACAAGCTTCAGGCCATTATGGAAGGCGAGCTCGACGAGCTTACCGACACCTTGCTTGCCGAGCACCAGGCCGAATTGTTGGCCAGCATGGCCGAATAAGCGGCCAATTGCCAGCCGTTATTTTTTGCGGGGTATCTAACGGCTGGTTTTTTCGGAGCATGTAATGACAAGCCAACCCCATGACGCGCCGTCGACACAGCTTGCTGATTTAATCAAACACTCGCCCTTGTCGCGCCTTGAAACCCAAGTGCTGTTGGCGCACATACTTGGGGTTAACAGAAGCTGGCTAATTGCACACGACGACTATATTTTGTCGTCCAAGCAGCTTGAGCAGTTTCAAAAAAGTGTTGCCGCCCGTCAAGAGGGCTGGCCAATTGCGTATTTAACCGGCCAGCGCGAATTTGGGCCCCATGTATTTGCCGTTACGCCATCAGTATTAATCCCACGGCCCGAAACCGAATTGCTGCTTGAAACCGCCCTTCAAACCTTGGCGCCATTTGACGTGGCCGGCGGTTCGTGTAACCATGCGCACGATGGGTCTACACCTTCGTGCGCACCCGATACGGCAGTGCTCGACTTAGGTACGGGCAGCGGTATTATTGCAATTTCGATTGCGTTAGCCTGCCCAAGCGCTCGTGTGGTAGCCAGCGACGCTTCGGCCGATGCTTTGCAGTTGGCCCAGCAAAACGCCAAAACCCTTGGGGCTGTTGTCGAGTTTTTGCACGGGCACTGGTACGATGCGCTCACGGTGCCTATAGCTTTTGATCTCATTGTGTCTAACCCGCCGTATATTGCTGCTTCCGACCCGCACTTGCAACAGGGCGATTTACGCTTCGAGCCGCTTATGGCTCTGCGCAGTGGCCCCGATGGTTTGCAGGCAATCCGCCAAATTATTGCGCAAGCGCCTGCCTTCTTAAAGCCCAAAGGAGCCTTATGGTTAGAACACGGTTTTGATCAGGGCGATGCGGTGCGGCAACTTTTACGCCAGTCGGGCTTCCAACAAATTACTACCCGGCAAGATTTGGCCGGTATCGACCGTGTAACAGGCGGTCATTTATAATTAAATTTCTATTATTCTGAGGTGTACGATGAGTGACGTTCAAGATTTCATTCGCGAAACAGTTACAGAAAACCCAGTGGTTTTATTCATGAAAGGCACGGCGCAAGCGCCACAATGTGGTTTCTCTGCTCGGGCCATTCAGGTATTACAAGGTTCTGGGGTGGGTACATTAGTTACCGTTAATGTTCTCGATGACGAAGAAGTGCGCGAAGGCATTAAAGTTTTTGCGAACTGGCCAACTATTCCGCAGCTTTATATAGGCGGCGAATTCATCGGTGGCTCCGACATCATGATGGAAATGTTCCAGAATGGCGAGCTTGCCGATGTTCTCAAAGAGGCTGGCGTCATTGAATAATTCAAGTAGCCCCCAACGCCGTTTGGTTGTTGGGGTTACTGGTGCAACAGGCGCCATTTATGCTGTGCGCTTGTTGCAACTGCTGCGTAGCCACACCACCGTCGAAACCCATTTAGTGGTTTCGCCGCCTGGCGTTTTAAATATTAAGTACGAGCTGGGACTTAATCGGGCCGATGTGCATCAACTGGCCGATGTGGTTTACAGTTTTCGTGATATTGGCGCCGCGCTAGCTAGCGGTGGCTTTGATACATCAGCAATGGTAGTTGTGCCATGTTCGATGCGCACCTTGGCTGCCGTGGCGCATGGCTTTTCTGACAACCTAATTACCCGAGCCGCCGACGTTACCCTTAAAGAGCGTCGTCGGCTTGTTTTAATGGTGCGCGAAACGCCATTTAATCTAGCGCATTTGCGCAATATGACTGCGGTAAGCGAAATGGGCGGTATTATTTTTCCACCATTGCCGGCGTTTTATCATCACCCCAAAACCATCGACGAAATGGTTGACCACACCTTGGCGCGTTTGCTCGAATTGGTCGATATTCAAATACCTGGCCCCGAGTGGCTGGGCACCAAGCCCGAGTAAGTCGTTTTTGTTAGTTGGCGCGTTTGCGCTCAAGTTGGATGCCCACGCTGGCGCAATCCGAAAAAGCGCTGGGCTTAGCCATGCGCAGCTTAATAAAGACAATTTCAGGAAAGTCGTTAAAAAGTCGCTGAACCACGCGTTCGGTTAGGGTTTCAAGCAAATTGACATGGGCTTGCGTGCATTCTTCAACAATAGCGTTGCGTACCAAGCGATAGTCAAGTACGGTTTCGATGTTTTGGTCATCAACCGCTGCAGTAATGGTTACGTCCATTTCGACGTCGATATGTAGCGGTTGTGTAGCACGTAGCTCGTGCTCAAGAATGCCAATACGGGCATCGAGGGCAAGTTGTGAGAAAAAAATACGGCGGGTGGCCATTTAATTGCTCATCCGTTAAAAATGAATGCTTATTGTAGTGTGAAGCCGTTGTCATGAGTAAATCTACCTCAAGTCTAACCCCACAAACATACGATGCCGCCATTGTAGGCGGTGGGCCAGCGGGTATTTCTTGCGCCGTTTGGCTAGCTTTATTTGGTTTTCGTCCGATTGTTCTAGAAGCCGCTGAGCGTGTCGGAGGTTTGTGCCGAGGCAACCCCTATGCCGACCCTTGGACGGTTTGTTTACCGTATACCGCCACTGGCAATGATATTGCCAACCATCTCGAAATAAATATTCAGCAAGCGGGTGTGCCCGTGCATAACAATTTCAGGGTTGAGCGCATTACGCCCGAGTCTGAGAAATTTGTTTTGCAGGCAGAAGATGGGCGATCAGTGCGCGCATCTTATGTGGTTATTGCGAGTGGGGTGCGGTTTCGGGGTCTCGATTCTTCGGCTGCCAACACGGCTACAACCGAAGGAGTAATTGTGGGGCCGGGCGCGCAAGTGGTGGCGCAAAACTTTAGTGGTTTGCGGGTTGCCGTATTAGGTGGGGGCGACAATGCCTTCGAAAACGCCCTTTATGTGCGTAGCAAAGGGGCTAAGCAAGTAGACCTTTACGCCCGTACAGTACGAGCCCAAAAGCAATTTGTTAACAAAATGCCAGCTGCTGATGTCTACCGCGGTTCCTACGAAGTCGATGTGCAGGGTCGTCAGGTAAACGGTCGCCAATACGACTTACTCATGGTGTTTTACGGTTTCGAGCCCATCGACGAATTTACCGCAGGCTTAGCTTTAAAGCGTACCCGCGAAGGTTTTTTATATGCCGACCCACAAACCACCGAAACCAGTCAGCCAGGTGTGTACGCCATTGGCGAGGTTACCCAGCGCCTACACCCTTGTGTGGTAACGGCGCTGGCCGATGGTGTGTTGGCCGCCAAAGCCATTCAAGCGCGGCTTGAGGCTTAGTTTTTAATTTTGTCTAAGTGGCATTCGGTGGCAGGCGGCGCTAGTTTTACCTTAAATTCGCGCAGCTCATCACGCCTAAAAACATGCACGGGCATTTTTTGTTCGGGACGACAAGTAAGCAGGGCGCGTTCAAAGGTTTGTTGATCATGAACTCGCAGGCCATTAATGGCAACTAGGCGGTCGCCACCAGAAAGGCCGGCTTGGTGAGCAACGCCGCCGTTATAAACGGTGGCTAAGCGCAGGCCTTCGGCATCGGCCTGTGTTCGCACATCCATTGAAGGGGTTTTTTGGCTGGCCTTCCAGTGTAAGCGGATGTTTTGCGATTTAAATAAATCGGCAAGCGGTAGGTCGTCGCAACCATAAACATAGCGTTCGATAAACGGTGCGGCATCTACTTGCGTGGCTTCCCGAATTAGGCGCGGCATTTCGTCTTCAGCAACGCCTTGGTTTTGAGCTCCCCGATAAAACGTTTTGCCATAGCGTGTCCACATCAAACGCATCACATCGTCTAAAGAATATGTATTGTTCGATTCTTGACGTAGGTATAAGTCGAGGGCCAGGCCTATTAACGCGCCTTTGGTGTAGTAATTAACCAGGGCGTTTGGCGAATTTTCATTCGACATATACAAGCCCGTCCAGGTGCTAAACGAACTATCAGCAACCGATTGCAAATGGCGCCCCGGGCCACGCCAGACATTGGTAATGACTTTGGCTTGGCGTTTAAGGTAGGTTTGTTCTGAAATGGCACCCGATCGCCAAAGCATTAGCTCGTCGTAATACGAGGTAAAGCCTTCGAATACCCACAGCAAACGGGTGTGGTTTTCGTTGAAAAGCTGGTAAGGCGCAAATACAGCGGGTTTGATGCGCTTCACATTCCAGGTATGGAAATATTCGTGGCTAATTAAACCAAGAAAGTCGTGGTAATCGTTGCCGGGTTCTTGGCCAATAACGGGTAGCGCATGGCGGCCAATCATGAGGGCGGTGCTCGAGCGGTGTTCTAGGCCGCCATAATCGTTGCCCGTAACCATGGTTAAGAAAACGTATCGATCGGCCGAATCCAAAAAGGGTACCTCGTGGCTATCGGGCTCGAATAGGGCAATTTGTGCTTCACAAATTTTTTTTGTGTCGGCAATTAATCGTTCGTAATCGATGTTGGGTAGCACACCGGTAAACACCATTTCGTGTTCGGCGCCAAAAGCCTCGAAGCTAACCACTTCGGGGTTACCCATTTCGACCGGATGGTCGATTAAGGCATCGTAATTGGGCGCTTCATAAAGCCCAAAGCCGTGCCGTTTAGCGGCGCCCTCACGAGACTGGGCTTCAGGCAAGCTGGTATAAACCTTCCAGTCGTTGGTGTGCGGCGGAGGGTTAAGCTGCACCAGGCAAGGGTGTTGCTCGTAGCCCAATGGTAAAAGGAAGACGCTAGTGCCGTTAAAAAAGGCATGGCTTTCGTCAAAATGGGCGCCGCGTACTGACAAATCCCAGGCGTAAACGCGGTATTTAATCGTGAGCGGGCCATTGCAGGGTGCGCATTGCCATTCGTGGTTGCTAATTTTTTCTGTGGCTATTTCTACGCCGTCCTTGCCGCAATAGGCCTGTAGGCGGATAATGTGACGCGCAAAGTCACGCAACATATAACTGCCGGGAATCCACGCTGGTAGGCCTAAAACCTGACCATCGCGGTTCGGCTCAGAGATTTTTAAAACAAGGTCAAAATAATGCCCAGCCGGGTCGGCAGGCGTTACGGTGTACTGTAGTGGCTGTTTATTCATTCGTTATCGCAATGTGCTAAGGAGATGCAATGAGTGCTAACTTAATTAAAACAGAGGTTAAAGATCGGGTAGCGTTAATTACCTTAAACCGCCCCGAAGTGTTAAATGCACTAAACGATGCCATGATAGACGAGTTGGCCGAGGCTATGCGCGCCTTTGACGCCGACGACGATGTCGGCGTGATGGTGTTAACCGGCAGTGAAAAAGCCTTTGCTGCTGGCGCAGACATTGCTGCCATGAAAGATTGGTCGTATACCGACGTTTATAAGCAAGACTACCTTGGCCATAACTGGGAAGCCTTGCGCCGCATTCGTAAGCCGGTAATTGCCGCGGTGGCCGGCTATGCCTTAGGGGGCGGCTGCGAACTAGCCATGTTGTGCGACTTTATCGTAGCAGCTGATACTGCTCAGTTTGGTCAACCCGAAATTAATTTGGCGATTATGCCCGGCTTTGGCGGTACGCAACGGCTGCCGCGCGCCATAGGCAAAGCCAAGGCCATGGATATGATTTTAACGGGTCGCATGATGAAGGCCGATGAGGCCGAGCAAGCGGGCTTGGTAGCAAGGGTAATTAGTGCCGATAAGCTGCTTGAAGAAACTCTGGGTATTGCGCGTAGCATCGCGTCGCGTTCTTTGCCTTCGTTAATGATGGCCAAAGAAAGTGTTAACCGTGCTTACGAAACTGGCCTTAATGAAGGCTTGTTATTTGAGCGGCGCAACTTCCATGCCTTGTTTTCAACCAACGACCAGAAAGAAGGCATGAATGCCTTTATTGATAAGCGTAAGCCTAACTTTAGCCACGATTAACGACACGAATCGGCCTATACGAATGTGGCTCTGTCGCTTGAGGCGTTTGCCATCGCATTGGTGTTTTTAGGCCGAAGTGTTTGTCGCTTAACTAAGTTTTGCTATTTTAAAAGCCGCTCTTGTAGTGGCTTTTGCGTTTTTTTACTTAGTGGTTTTCCTGATAGCGTTTTTTAGGCTATGATGGCGGTCGTCGTCTGGCGGGCTTTTCGTAGAATTTGCCAGCATTTTGCAAATTTAGTTATACTTTATTGGTTTATCGCCAGATAGGCAAACACATGCAAAAGCCGACTTTAGCCGGTTTTGCCGCGAGCAAAACATTGTACGAGGCCTCTAATGGGTCTAGCACAAGTAGGGGCGCTTACGCTGATGAAAAACCAATCCAGCTAAGCGATTCTGAAAGGGCGGTTATCCACCGCAATGCCGTACGGGGTCTTGTTCGGGTGTTGCTGGCACAGGCGTTAATGGCTGTTTTTGCGGGCCTTGTGTCATGGGCCGTCGCAGGTGTTGCGGCCGGGGCCTCGGCACTTTTGGGTGCAGGGGCTTATTTTGTGCCTAACGCTTTGTTTGCCATGCGTTTGTTGCTTGGCTACAGCGGCCTTAAACCAGTTGCAGCGCAGGGCTTTTTAGCCGGCGAGCTTATTAAATTAGCCAGCGCCACCTTGCTGTTGCTGGCCGTCGCTTTGCTTGCTAAGGCGTGGCTGGTGTGGCCCGCTTTGTTGTTTGGCTTGGTATGTGTATTAAAGGGTTATGTTCTGTTATTAATGTTTCAAAGGCTGCCGTAGTGTTTGCTGCGGTTAGTTTAAAAACACTAAGTTCCCCGGCCTGTCGGTACTCCGGCAGGTAACTACGTTACGAATTATCAGGGTAGGGTTTCCATGGCTGCAGCCAGCACTAATTCGCCTCAATCCGACTATATCCAACACCATCTGGTTCATCTCAATAGTATCGGAGACAAGCAAGAGGTCATCGCCGATTTTAGTGTGATCAATTTCGACTCTCTGTTTTGGTCGCTCTTAATGGGCATTATCGTGCTTTTCTTTTTGTGGCGCGCTGCCCGCTCGGCAACTTCGGGAGTGCCAGGTCGTTTTCAAATGGCCGTCGAAGTTTTAGTTGGCATGGTCGACAACGAATCCAAAACCATTATTCCCGACGAGAAAACCCGTCTGTATGCTGCACCGCTAGCACTTACTATATTTTTGTGGGTTATTCTCATGAATGCTCTCGACTTGCTGCCTGTCGACTTAGCCCCATGGCTTTTCCAGGTTACGGGCCTTGGTGCGGCAGTAGGCGACCCACTTTATTATCATCGTATTTTGCCTACTGCCGACTTAAACGTTCCTATGGGCATGGCGCTGGGCGTGTTGCTACTGACGCTCTACTACGGTATTAAGGTTAAGCGGCCCGGTGGGTTTGTAAAAAGTTTGTTTGTTACGCCATTTAATGCCACAGGAATCGGCGGCGTACTCCTAATGCCGTTTAACTTGCTGCTTAATTTAATGGAGTACGCGGCAAAAACTGTGTCGCTAGGTATGCGGTTATTCGGCAATATGTTTGCTGGCGAGCTCGTTTTTATGCTTATTGCCCTCTTGGGTGGCGCATGGACGGGTATGAATCTCGCAAGTCTTGGCCTTGGGTTTGGCCATGTGCTAGCAGGGGCTGTGTGGGCTATTTTCCACATTCTTATCGTTATTTTGCAAGCATATATCTTCATGATGCTTTCCCTGGTTTATATCGGGTTGGCCCACGAAGAACACTAAATTTCCGCGCTGGGCCAGTTCGCTGGCCGTAGGTGGAGGCGCAAGGTTTCTTGCACTGGTTTTTACTTTTCAATTATTTGATTACACACGGTTTTTAACCAAGGAGTTGTTATGACCAACGTTGCTCTCGTCGCTTTGGCTTGCGGTATTATTGTCGGTCTTGGTGCTTTCGGTGCCAGTATTGGTATTGCCCTCATGGGTGGTAAATACCTCGAAGCCTCTGCTCGCCAACCCGAGCTCATGAACGCTTTGCAAACCAAAATGTTCTTATTGGCCGGCCTCATCGACGCGGCCTTCCTAATTGGTGTCGGTATTGCGATGTTATTTGCCTTTGCTAACCCATTTGTTGGCTAGGTAAATCGTGCCCGCTTGCAGGCCTTAACGTCTTTGGGCGGGTCAACCTTCGTTTGCGGTGCCGTTAGCGCCGTTAGCGATTCGGACATCGGTAGGTCGGGTTGCCAGTCAACCCGCCGCTACAGGTAACAAGGGAAACGACCGTGAATTTAAACGCGACGCTCTTTTTTCAGATGATCGTGTTTTTCGTTCTGGCGTGGTTCACGATGAAATTCATCTGGCCACCCGTTACGAGAGCACTCGATGACCGCCGCCAAAAGATTGCGGATGGTCTAGCTGCAGCCGAGAAAGGCAAAGCCGATCTGGCTCAAGCACAGGCGCGGGTTAGCCTCATCGAAGCTTCGGCTAAAGCTGACGGCCAAACGAGGCTTGCCGAGGCAGAAAGGCAGGCGGCAGCCATAATCGATGCCGCTCGCCGCGAAGCCGAGGAAGAAAAGGCTCGTATCATCGATTCTGCCCACCAAGAAGCCACTCAAGAAGTGCAGCGCGCACGCGATGCACTACGCAACGAGGTGGCTACCTTAGCGGTGCAGGGCGCCTCACAAATACTGAAGCGCGAAGTCGATGCCAAAGCACATGCCGATTTGCTCGACGAGCTTAAGGCGCAACTTTAATTACGGGTCCTGTTATGGCTGAACTATCGACAATTGCACGACCATACGCTGAAGCCGTTTTCGAGCTGGCTGGCGACAACAAAGAAGCTCTTAGTCAGTGGTCTGACCTACTCGACGAGATGGCCGCGATTGCGGCGCTCCCCGATGTCGCCGCTGCATTAAGCGATCCTCGGCTTAATAATCAGCAACGCGCCGAGCTATTTGTTGCGCTATTAAAAACCCCGTTAAGCACCGAGGCAAGTAATTTCGTCCAAATGTTGGTCGATAACGAACGTTTATTGGTTTTGTCGCATATCGCGCAGCAGTTCGAGTATTTAAAGAATAAGGCCGAGGGAATCGCCCGTGCCGATATTTACACTGCTTACCCGCTCGACGATAAGCAACTCGCCGATTTGCTTGCCGTGCTGCAGGGTAAATTTGGTTTAACGTTAACCCCCGTCGTTACGGTCAAGCCCGAGCTTATTGGTGGGGTGCGCGTCATTGTCGGCGACCAAGTGCTCGATACTTCCGTGCAAGCACAATTAACTCGTATGCGCGACACGCTGGCCGCGTAAAGCAGCCGCAACACAGGATTCCAGGAGTCTGAACATGCAATTAAACCCGTCAGAGATTAGCGAGCTGCTAAAAAGCCGCATCGAAGGGCTAAGCGCGTCGACCGACGTGCGAACCGAAGGTACGGTAGTGTCCGTAACCGACGGCATTACACGCATCCACGGTCTGTCCGATGTGATGCAGGGCGAAATGCTCGAATTTCCCAACAATATTTATGGTTTAGCCCTAAACCTCGAGCGTGATTCGGTTGGTGCCGTTATTTTGGGTGATTACACCCAAGTATCCGAAGGCGATTCCGTAAAAACTACGGGTCGCATTCTCGAAGTGCCAGTCGGCCCCGAGTTGCGCGGTCGTGTTGTCGATGCTTTGGGTAACCCCATCGACGGCAAAGGCCCCATTAATGCCAAAGAAACCGACGTCATTGAAAAGGTTGCGCCCGGTGTTATTGCTCGTCAATCGGTCGACGAGCCCCTATTAACCGGTATTAAAGCCATCGACTCGATGGTGCCAATTGGCCGTGGTCAACGCGAATTAATTATCGGCGACCGCCAAACCGGTAAAACCGCCGTCGCTATCGACACAATTATTAGTCAGCGTGGCCAAGACGTTACTTGTGTTTATGTGGCTATTGGTCAAAAAGCCTCAACCATTAACAACGTTGTTCGTCGCCTCGAAGAACACGGCGCACTCGAGTACACCATTATCGTTGCGGCTGCGGCGTCCGATTCGGCCGCTATGCAATACCTCGCCGCTTATTCCGGTTGTACGATGGGTGAGTACTTCCGCGACCGCGGCGAAGATGCCTTAATTATTTACGACGACCTTACTAAGCAAGCGTGGGCCTATCGCCAAGTGTCGCTCTTGCTGCGCCGTCCGCCAGGCCGTGAAGCCTATCCCGGTGACGTTTTCTATTTGCACTCGCGCCTGCTCGAGCGTTCCGCCCGAGTTAACGCTGAGTACGTCGAAAACTTCACCAAGGGCGAGGTTAAAGGCAAAACAGGTTCGTTAACGGCACTGCCTATTATCGAAACGCAGGCGGGTGACGTCTCTGCGTTCGTCCCCACCAACGTTATTTCGATTACCGACGGGCAAATTTTCCTCGAAACCGACTTGTTTAACGCCGGGGTGCGACCAGCCATTAACGCCGGAATTTCAGTTTCGCGTGTTGGGGGCTCAGCCCAAACCCGAGTTATTCGTCGCTTGTCGGGTGGTATCCGAACCGACTTGGCGCAATACCGCGAACTTGCCGCGTTTGCACAGTTTGCTTCCGATCTCGACGAGGCAACCCGCCGTCAGCTTGAGCGCGGAGAGCGTGTTGTCGAATTGCTTAAGCAGCCACAATATCAGCCGCTTAAGGTATGGGAATTAGCGGTTACCTTGTTTACGGTTAACCGTGGTTACCTCGACGACATTGAAGTCAGCAAGATTCTTCCCTTCGAGAAGGCGCTTAAAGATGCCCTTAAAGCCGAACACGCCGAGCTGGTTCAGCGTATCGAAGATACAAAAGATCTTAGCGAAGACGACGAGAAGGCTTTGGCAGAAGCTATCGAAGCCTTTAAAAAGCACGGCACGTATTAATACTTTTCGAGATGGCGGGGTTTATTTTGCTAGTAAACACCGCCATTCCATGCAGTAAACCTTAGGTTTGCTGCGTCATTGCTCCGACAGGAAATGCGATGGCCGGAACAAGAGAAATTCGATCTAAAATTCGTAGCGTACAAAATACGCGGAAAATCACCAAAGCCATGGAAATGGTTGCGGCATCCAAAATGCGTCGCGCCCAAGAGCGCATGCGTGCTGGCCGCCCCTACGCTACTAAAGTGCGCGAAATTGCTTCGCATCTGATGCAGGCGCACCCAGAATATCATCACCCCTACATGCTCGAGCGCGATTCTGCTAAAGCGGTAGGCATTATTCTTATCACAACCGACAAAGGCCTTTGTGGTGGCTTAAACACCAATATTACCCGTCTGGTTTTGTCCCGAATTCGCGAGTTCGACGAAAAAGGGCTGGCCGTTCAAACAACCGGTTTGGGTAACAAAGGGGTGGGCTTTTTAACCCGCATTGGGTCCAACCTGGTTTCGCGTGAAGTCGACCTCGGCGACGAGCCAAACCTCGAGCGCTTGATTGGGGCAGTCAAAGTACAACTCGATGCGTTTATCGACGGTAAAATCGATGCCGTGTACATCGCCACTAATCGCTTTATTAATACTATGCGGCAAGAGCCTAGCTTTATTCGCTTACTGCCGTTGCCCGATCGTAGGTTGCAAGACCCGTTCCAAACCCAAGAGTCCGACGACGAGGAAAATGGCCAAGCCATTACCTCCGACCACGGCTGGGATTATATCTACGAGCCCGACGCGCAAAGCGTTATCGACGACCTTTTGTTGCGTTATGTAGAAGGTTTGGTGTATCAGGCGGTGGCTGAAAACATGGCGTCCGAGCAATCGGCGCGCATGGTAGCCATGAAAGCTGCTTCTGATAACGCCGAAGAAATCATCAACGACCTCGAGTTGGAGTACAACAAAACTCGTCAGGCCGCCATTACCAAAGAAATTTCAGAAATCGTTGGGGGCGCTGCCGCTGTTTAGTTGTAAACAGCCAGGCAACCCATTACAGATATTGAGCAAGGACTTAACATGAGTAACGGTACCATCGTCCAGTGTATTGGCGCCGTGGTGGATATTCAGTTCCCCCGCGCCAGCATCCCAAAAATTTACGATGCCCTCAAGCTTAATGATGACAGCTCCCAGTTTGCCGAGCCTGGGCTAACCTTCGAGGTTCAACAGCAGCTTGGTGATGGCATTGTTCGTACTATTGCCATGGGCTCTTCCGACGGCTTACGCCGCGGCATGAATGTTGTTAATACCGGCGCACCTATTTCGGTTCCGGTAGGCACAGGCACTCTGGGTCGCATTATGGACGTCTTGGGTCGCCCAATCGACGAGCGCGGCCCGATTAAATCCGATGAAACCCGCGCTATTCACCAAGATGCGCCTAAATTCGACGAGCTTTCCGCCTCGGTCGAATTGCTCGAAACCGGTATTAAAGTTATTGACCTGGTTTGTCCTTTTGCTAAAGGCGGTAAGGTTGGCTTATTTGGTGGTGCGGGTGTTGGTAAAACCGTTAATATGCTTGAGCTTATTAACAACATCGCACGCGAGCATAGTGGTTTATCGGTTTTTGCCGGGGTCGGCGAGCGTACCCGCGAAGGTAACGACTTCTACCACGAGATGGCCGAAGCCGGGGTTATTCAGCTCGATAATCTCGAAGAATCCAAAGTATCTATGGTGTTCGGTCAAATGAACGAGCCCCCAGGTAACCGTCTGCGTGTTGCGTTGTCGGGCCTTACCATGGCCGAGAAGTTCCGTGACGAAGGTCGCGATATTCTCTTCTTCGTAGACAACATTTACCGCTACACGCTTGCTGGTACCGAAGTATCGGCATTGCTAGGTCGTATGCCCTCGGCTGTTGGTTACCAACCAACGCTTGCCGAAGAAATGGGTAAGCTCCAAGAGCGTATTACTTCCACGCAAACCGGTTCTATTACGTCAATTCAGGCCGTTTACGTTCCTGCTGACGACTTAACCGACCCGTCGCCTGCTACGACTTTCCAGCACCTCGACTCAACCGTTGTTTTGTCTCGCGATATTGCTGCGCTTGGTATTTATCCAGCCGTCGATCCGCTCGACTCAACGAGCCGTCAGCTCGACCCACAAATTGTTGGCGATGAGCATTACCAAGTCGCTCGAGGTGTTCAGCAAACCCTACAGCGTTATAAAGAATTGCGCGATATTATCGCCATTTTGGGCATGGACGAACTCTCTCCTGAAGACCGTCAGGTCGTAGCCCGTGCACGTAAAATTCAGCGCTTCTTGTCCCAACCGTTCCACGTCGCCGAAGTTTTCACCGGCTCCCCCGGTAAGTACGTGCCGCTTTCCGAAACCCTTAGGGGCTTCAAAATGATTGTCGATGGCGAATGTGATGCTCTACCTGAGCAAGCGTTCTACATGGTGGGTAATATCGACGAAGCCTTCGAAAAAGCCAAAACCCTATAAGGATTTTTTATGGCGAACTTGCTTGTTGATGTTGTCAGTGCCGAAGAGTCGATTTTTTCAGGCGAGGCTAAATTCGTAGTCTTGCCCGGAGAATCGGGCGAGCTGGGTATTCTGCCCGGTCATACGCCTTTAATTTCGCGTATTCGCCCTGGCACCGTCAAAATCGAATTAGCCGACGGTTCTGGCGAAATAAATATCTTTGTTGCCGGCGGTATTCTCGAGGTTCAGCCGGGTGGTGTTACGGTGTTATCCGATACAGCCATTCGGGCTGAAGACCTCGACGAAGAAAAAGCTTTGGCCGCTCGTCAAAAAGCCGAAGAGGCCTTAGCCAAGGCTTCAGACCCCGACGATATGGCGGTGGTCGAAGCCGAGCTAGCCATGCTTGCGGCACAGGCAGCTGCCGCTCGTAAGTTTAGTAATGTGCGACGTTAGCCTGCCCTAGCAGCGGCCCTTCGGGGCCGTTGTTTTTTCTAGGTAAAGCTTGCGTGGGCCACGTTTGATTTTAAGACGAGTCGTTAAATTATCGTACTTACCGATTTGACAGAAGTCCGAATTGTTACGATTTCTGTCTATCGCTAACCTGGGCGTTTTCTTAACGGGCCACAGGCTCAATGTTACGGAGAACTCCCATGAGACCAAGCTTCGATTGCGCTGTCATCAATACCAATGTTACCCACGATTGGGCACGCCAAGCGCTGGCTGCAATAGCGCCTAGCAGTCGTGTTCATTTAAAGTGGTCGTTGCCGCTCATCGATTGCGATGCGCCTAATTCGTCTCAGGCGCTATGTCAAGCTTCAATGCAATTGCGCAGTTTTGACGCCTGTTTATTGCCAGTGGTGCAACATAACCTGCCTTGGGTGCGTACTGCATTGCTAGCGGCAAGAGGCCGTTTACATACGCCGGTAATTGCCTTGGTAAACGATTTGGCCGCAGTCGCGATTAACGATTTGTTTCGTCTTGGTTTAGCCGATTTTATTCGGACGCCGATTACCTCAGACGATTTGCGCATACGTATTCAGCGCTTATTTGTAAGTCCGCAAGAAACCGTTGTCCAGCCACTAACCGACAGCGGTTTCCAAGTGGCAGAACCGAGTTTGGTAAGCGGTTATAGTAACGATGATGCATTCACGGGAGACCCCCTGATCGACCGCTTGTTTTCATCTAGCGGTATTGCCCTAAACGCTTTGGCTATGGCCGCGGTTTCAGAAAGCGTGCATTATCAGCAGTCATTTCGTGAACTAAAAGGTAAAATCGTCGAAGCCTTCGAGCGTACGTATATTCGCGCCTTGCTAAAACGCCATTCAGGCAATATAGCGATGGCGGCTCGCACTGCCCAAAAGCATCGCCGAGCATTTTGGGCGCAAATGCGAAAATACGACATCGATGCTGCCGTTTTCCGAAATCATAAACCGTGTGCCCCGTACGAATCTGAAGATCGGGGCTTAAACTAAGGATTATCGTGTCAACTAGTGCCTTAAAAAATGATGTCTTTATTCGGGCGCTTAAACGCCAGCCTGTTCCGTATACCCCGGTTTGGGTTATGCGCCAGGCCGGACGCTATTTGCCCGAATATCGCGAAACCCGTGCACGCGCGGGCTCGTTTCTGCAGCTAGCGCAAAACCCCGACTATGCTTGCGAAGTTACTTTGCAACCGCTAGAGCGCTTCCGACTCGATGCTGCCATTTTATTTTCTGATATTTTAACCATCCCACATGCCATGGGCTTGGGGCTCGATTTTGTTGCAGGTGAAGGCCCACAATTCGATTATCCGGTACGTACAGAAGACGATGTGCGCAACCTAAGCGTTCCCGATATGGCTAAACTGCAATACGTGTTTGATGCCGTTAAGCTTATTCGCCGCGAGCTCGATGGTCGTGTACCTTTAATTGGTTTTGCCGGCAGCCCCTGGACGGTTGCTTGCTATATGGTCGAGGGGCAGGGCAGCCGCGACTACCAACATATTAAAACCATGTTGTATGCGCGCCCCGACTTGCTCCATCGCGTGTTAGCCGTTACCACCGAAGCGACCATTCAGTACCTAAATGCCCAAATCGATGCGGGTGCGCAAGCTATTATGGTTTTTGATAGTTGGGGTGGTGTTTTGGCCGATGGGCTTTTCCAAGAGTTTTCTTTGGCTTACATTCGCCAAGTTTTGGCCGGCTTACGCCGCGAACACAACGGCGAAACCGTGCCTCTTATTGTCTTTACTAAGGGCGGCGGTATGTGGCTAGAAGATATCGCCGATTGTGGTGCCGATGCCATGGGCGTCGATTGGACCGTTAACTTAAGTCAAGCCCGTCAACGGGTTCAAGATAAAGTGGCTTTGCAAGGCAACCTCGACCCGATGGCCTTGTTCGGTAACGAGGGCAGCTTACGTGCACAAGTACGTCGTGTTATCGACGATTTTGGCCCCGTTGGCAAGGGCGGTCATGTCTTTAATTTGGGCCATGGCATTTCGCGCTTTACCAAGCCCGAAGCGATGGAAATTTTAGTTGACGAAGTACACAGCTATAGTCGCCACAAGCACGAAACCGCGTAACCCCATGGCCGGCAAGGCTTTTACGCTTTAATCGATTTAAATTTGTGCGCTGACCACGTCTATTTTGCTGCAGCGCACGGCATTTAAGCGTGGTTTTGCACAGGCTTGGCATAAGTATTACTTAGAAGCTTTATTTAAAATCTACTTTCATACAGCTGCATAAGCTATTGATTTTAAATAATAAATTGCGTGGTTTTGGCTGCTTTTGTACATAGGGCGTGTTTTCGACTGAATTTTCCCCAACTTGTTCAAGCAGTTCTCCCCAAAGTTATCCACAGGCCTTGTGGGTTATTCGGCCAAAGCTATAAGGAGTAAGGCTTTGGGGTGTTTTTAGAGCAAAATTTTTATGACTTTGAGTGCCTCTACCGATGTTTCGTCAACTAATTACTGGTTGCGAGTTGCGCTCAATGTCCCTTTAAGAGGTTTGTTCGATTATCGGTCTGAGCAGGCCGTTGCAGTAGGGCAGCGGGTTATTGTTCCTTTTGGTCGGCGCAAATTAATTGGTGTGGTTATTGAAACCCCCGATCAACCCCATTTTCCGCCCGAACAAATCAAGGCGGTCGATCAGGTTTTAGACGATTTACCGCCTTTCTCAGACGATTGGATGCGTTTGGCGCGCTTTGCAGCCACTTATTACCACCGTTCGCTTGGCGAGGTTATTCTCCCGTCCTTGCCAACCCACCTGCGGCGTGTCGGAAGTTATCAAGGTAAGCGTTCTGGGGCTGGTCCGGTTGCACGCTACGACAAACGACAGCAAGCGGCTGACGCGAAAGAACAGGAAGCTGAACAGGCAAGGGAGGCAGAAGAAACAACGGAGGTAAAGGAAGCAAGGGCGGCGGAAAAAACGAGTGGAACGAAAGAAGTAAAGGGCTCGATTTCAGACTTCGTCAAGAGCGCTAACGTGGACGAGGCCCACTTAAATAGCGAACAGGAATATGCGGTGGAACAGGTGCGAGAGTCGCAGGGCTTTGCACCATTTTTGCTTTACGGAATTACTGGTAGCGGTAAAACCGAGGTGTATCTACGTCTTGCACGCCACTATTTAGCGCTGGGCAAGCAAGTTCTGTTTATGACGCCCGAAATTAACCTGACGCCACAGCTTCAGCTGTTATTACACAAGCGCTTTGCCGACTTAGCGCAAAATCAGCAGCTAGCGGTTTTGCATAGTGGCTTAAGCGATGGCCAGCGTTTAGATGCTTGGTTACGAACCTCGCGAGGTGAAGCCAAGGTGCTTTTGGGCACCCGCTTAAGTATTTTCACGCCTATGCCCGATTTGGGCTTAATTATTGTCGATGAAGAGCACGACGCTTCGTATAAACAACAAGAAAGTCTGCGTTATTCAGCGCGCGATTTAGCGATCTGGCGCGCTCACGATTTAAAAATTCCCGTTGTCTTGGGTTCAGCCACGCCCTCTTTAGAAACCTGGCGTCACGCTCAGCGTGGGCACTACCAACAGCTAACCTTAAGTAAACGAGCGCGGCCGGTTAGCTTGCCGTCCATCCGTTTACTCGATATACGTCGCGAAAAGCTCGAACAAGGCTTTTCACCTAGGTTGCTACAAGCTATTCAAGAGCGCTTAGACAAAAACGAACAAAGCTTAATATTTTTGAACCGTCGTGGCTTTGCTCCCGTATTGCGTTGCCATTCTTGTGCCTGGGTGTCACGTTGCGTGCGTTGTACGACGTTTGTCGTTATGCACCAAGCAGGCAGTTGTAATTATCTGCAATGCCACCATTGTGGTTATCAGAGCCGCGTTCCGCCAGCTTGCCCCGATTGTGGCGACCAAGATTTACAACCCATGGGGCGCGGAACACAGCGGGTAGAAGATTTTCTGGCGCAGACTTTTCCGCAGGCGCGTGTCTTGCGCATTGACGCTGACAGTACGCGGCGCAAAGGTCAGGCTGAAGCCTTGTTTGCCAAAGTCTATTCTGGCGAAGTCGACATTTTGGTGGGCACACAAATGGTGGCTAAAGGTCACGATTTTGCCAACCTAGGCTTGGTAGGTATTTTAAATACCGATGCCATGTTGTTTTCGCAAGATTTTCGTGCGCCCGAACGCTTATTCGCTCAGCTAGTTCAGGTGGCTGGGCGAGCAGGCCGCCACACCGAGGCTGCCGATGTGTTGGTGCAAACCGAGTATCCCGACCAAGCGGTTTACCAAGCGTTGTGCCAGCACGATTACCCGGGTTTTGCGAATTATGCGCTTGAAGAACGCAAAGCGGTTGGCTTACCCCCTTATGCGTATCAAGCACTGCTAAGTGCGCAGGCTAGAGCCTTAAAGCAAACGCTAGAGTTTCTAAGCTTGGCTCGCGATCTTCCGCTTGAGCAGCCTGATAATTACCCAAGCTTTGATGCCATTTTTATTTACGACCCCGTGCCATTGCGCATTGTTCGCGTGGCCAATATCGAACGTGCTCAGCTTTTGGTAGAAAGTGCCAACCGCGCAGCCCTGCAAAGCTTTTTAAACCAGTGGTTGCCGCAGCTCGAGCCTTTGGCTAAAAAGACACGGGTGCGTTATTACCTTGAAGTTGATCCGCTCGAAATTTAATGAATGCTGAAAATACTGGTGTCGGCCATAGCTTGGCGTCTGATTTAAATGTACGCCAACGTGAAGCCGTGCTCTACCTCGATGGCCCATGCTTAGTGTTAGCAGGGGCGGGTAGTGGCAAAACACGGGTAATTACCCAAAAAATTGCGTATTTGCTTCGCGAATGTGCCTTCCCTGCCAACCGAATAGTCGCATTAACGTTTACTAATAAGGCCGCCCGAGAGATGCGCGAACGGGTGTTGGCCTTGGTGCCGGGCAAGCAGGCAAAAGGTTTAACCATTAGCACCTTTCATGCTTTGGGCCTGCGGTTTTTACGTCAAGAGGCGGCACATTTCGAGTTGAAGCCAGACTTTTCGATTATGGATGCAACCGACAGTTTGGCCGTTATCCAAGAACTCTTAGCCACTACCGATAAGGCGCGTTTACGTGCTGTGCAACAAGCCATCTCGTTGTGGAAAAATGCCCTGCTTGGGCCGGATCAGGCTGCTGCACAAGCGCAAAACCCCTTAGAGCAAGAAGCCGCCAGTATTTACAAGTACTACGAGGCCACGCTTAAGGCCTACCAAGCTGTTGATTTTGACGATTTAATCCGTCTGCCTGCTCGTTTACTAAAAAACAACGACGAGGTACGGCAGCGTTGGCAAAACCAAGTGCATTATTTGTTGGTCGACGAGTATCAAGACACTAACGAATGCCAGTATTCAATGGTGCGTTCATTAACGGGCTCGAAATCTCGGTTTACTGTGGTTGGTGATGATGACCAAGCCATTTATGCCTGGCGCGGAGCCACCCTCGAAAACTTAGGGCGTTTAACCACTGACTACCCGCACTTAAAGCTGATTAAACTTGAACAAAACTACCGCTCTGTGCAAAGTGTTTTACGGGCGGCTAACCGCGTTATCGCGAATAACACCAGCCTGTTTGAAAAAGAACTGTGGTCTGAATTGGGTGCGGGCGAGAGTATTCGCGTAACCGCCATGGACAACCACGAAATTGAGGCCGAGTCGATTGG
>DATGSD010000117.1:0-2088 GCA_035302965.1 Burkholderiaceae bacterium
AGCTTTTAACACTTGATAAAGCCTCGGGTCAGCCTGATGCCCAAGGCCGCTATCAGTTAGTAGCCATGGGGCGCCTAGTGCCATCTAAGCAATTTGATGTGTTAATTCGAGCTTTTGCCGCGGTGGCACATAATTTTCCGAATTGGAATCTATCAATTTGGGGCGAAGGCCCCTTGCATTCCAGTTTGCAACAGCAAATTCAGCAAAGTGGTTTGCAACAGCGCATCCAACTGATGGGCCACAGCAAGCAAGCCTTTCAACAATTGCAACAAGCGACAGCCTTTGTATTGACATCGCGTGTCGAGGGCTTTCCAAATGTCTTGCTTGAAGCCATGGCTTTGGGCCTGCCCTGTATAAGTTTTGATTGCCCCAGTGGGCCGGCCGAGCTTAGCGCCGATGGCCAAGCGGCGTTATTAGTTCCGCTTAATAATTTAGCCCGCTTACAACAGGCCTTGGCAGAAATAATGGCCGACGCCAATTTACGCGCGCAGCTATCCGACCGAGCACGCCGTTGGGTGTTAGCGCAGTACAAGCTGCCGCTCGTACTTCAGCAGTGGCAAGCTTTGCTTGCAGAGCCCCAGGCCGTTCAAGCAAGTGGTACGGGCTTAAATGACGACGCATCAGGTGTTCATAAACAAACCAAGCCCTTGCACGTGGTGCATATTATTTCGGGCTTAGGGCAGGGTGGAGCCGAAACTGCCTTATATCGTTTAAGCAGCACACCCAGTTCGGAGTTTCGACACACGGTAATTTCTATGTCTAGCGCCGGCGAATTTAGCGAACGCTTTCGCCAAGCTGGCGTACCTTTATACACCTTAGGCATGCCCTGGGGGCGCTTAACCATCACTGGTTTGTGGCGTTTGCACCGTTTGTTAAAAAGCCAACAGCCCGACGTGGTGCAAACCTGGATGTATTACGCCGATTTAATCGGGGGTGTGATGGCGCGCTTGGCGGGCATAAAGGCCGTTTCCTGGGGGTTGCGTAATTCTGGGCAGTATTTGCATTTAAGTAGCCGCGTTGCGCGCTTAATGGCTTGGTGCTGTGCCCGCGTTTCGCCTTGGGTGCCAGCGCAGATTGTTTCTTGTTCCGAAGCGGCCGCCGTGCGTCACGTTCAATGGGGGTATAGCGCCGATAAAATGCGCGTTATTGCCAATGGCTACGACCTTGATTTGTGGCGGCCCGATGCACAAAGCCGCCAGCGTGTGCGCCGCGAGCTTGGTATTGACGAGCACACCCCTTTAATTGGTACTGTTAGTCGTTGGAATCCACAAAAAGATCATGCCAATTTATTGCAGGCACTAACCCTTGTAAAAACCCATTGGCCGCAGCTGCGTTGTGCCTTGGTTGGCCTTGGCTTAGAAGCAGACAACCAAGCGCTTGCCGAGCAAATAACGCAATTCGGTTTGCAAGAAAACGTGTTGCTACTGGGCCAACGTAGCGATGTTCCGGCGTTAATGAATGCACTCGATTTACACGTTTTGCCCAGCCGTGCTGAAGCCTTTCCGAATGTGGTTGCCGAGGCTATGGCCTGTGGCGTGACTTGTGTGGCAACCGATGTTGGCGATGCCGCAGCCATTGTGGCCAGCTACGGCTGGCTGGTGCCGCCTCAAAACCCGCAAGCACTCGCCCAGGCCATTGAACAAGCCTTAGACCAGCTCGGCAGCACGGCTCTGAAACAGCGCGTCGAAGGCGGGCGCCAACATATCCAGCAAACCTTTAGCTTGTCAGCCATGAGTGCGGCCTACCAGCGCTTATGGCGCAAGCTTACGTTGGCTAAGCCTGCAGCTAGCGGCCCACGTTTATTAATGGTGGTAAACAACCCCGCTTTCTTTTTATCGCATCGTTTAAGCATTGCCTTGGCCGCGCAAAAAGCAGGGTTCGATGTGCATGTGGCAACTCCGTACGATCGTGACGTCAACACCATTCGACACTACGGCTTAACACACCATACGGTGCAACTAACGCGTAGTGGCATGAATCCGCTTGTCGAAGGCTTAGGTGTTTGGCGTTTGTGGCGGCTATTTCGACGGGTGCGCCCTGACATTGTGCATGCCGTGACAATTAAACCGGTTTTGTATGGCGGTTTAG
>DATGSD010000118.1:0-9407 GCA_035302965.1 Burkholderiaceae bacterium
AACGCGTAGCAGCTCATTCAAGAAAACTTCGGCTACATAATTGGCATGTTCGCTATCGGCAAATTGCATTTCAGCCGGAAAGGTATAGGTATTTAACCATTCGATTAGCTGGCTGCCGTAAGCACCGATCATTTGCGTTTGCGGGTAATGCACGTGGGTATCAATAAAGCCCGGCACGATAAGCTGGTCGGCATAATGCGTAATTGGGTGGTTTTGTAGCTGATGTTTGGTTTCAGCGTACGAGCCGGCCGCAGTAATTTTGCCGTTTTCTATAATAATTAGGCCGTCGGCCTCGTAATGAAGCGCTTGGCCATCACCAACCGAAAATGGGTTGTCAATACAGCTTAAAAATGAGCCACGTAGCGCAAATGCGTTACCACGAATAGTCATGAAGTTTGTCTCCCTCTTGTAGCATGTTTTCGCCCCATGATAGCGAACTTGTCCCGACTGTAGCGCAAAAAACGGATAAGCAACATAAATATTGCGTCTGACGGGCGTTTTATGTTATATTTATTTGCTTAACCAAAAAAATTTTGTGGTTTTTTATTTCCCTGGCCAATCGAAGTCAGGATTTGGAGAAAAAAATGTCGAACTCGACGCCGACGCCTGCCGCTTATCGGTTAGGCCTGGTTGGGCGTAAAGTTGGCATGACGCGCATTTTTACCGACGATGGTGAAGCCATTCCGGTAACTGTGCTCGATGTGTCAAACAACCGCGTTACCCAGGTTAAAACCGACGAAGTAGACGGCTATACAGCAGTACAATTGGCTTACGGTACCCGTCGTCCTTCGCGCGTTACCAAGCCGCTTGCCGGCCATTACGCCAAAGCGGGTGTAGAAGCCGGAAGCATCCTCAAAGAATTCCGCCTCAATTCCAACCAGCCCGTCGAGTTATCGCCTGGCGATGTGGTTACCGTCGATACGGTCTTCGAGGCCGGACAAAAAGTAGACGTTTCTGGTACCACAATTGGTAAAGGCTTTGCCGGTACTATTAAACGCCATAATTTCGGGGCACAACGAGCCACTCATGGTAACTCGCTGTCGCACCGTGTGCCGGGCTCTACCGGTCACTCACAAGACCCTGGTCGTGTCTTCCCTGGTAAAAAAATGCCCGGACAAATGGGCGCAGTTACCAAAACCGTTCAAAATCTTGACATTGTTCGCGTTGATGCCGAGCGTGGTTTATTGCTCGTAAAAGGCGCTGTTCCTGGCCATAAAAACGGCAATATTGTTGTCCGGCCAGCAATCAAGTCGACAGTTAAAGGAGCTTAACGATGGAATTAACGCTCTTAAACGAACAGGGTCAAGCTGAAGCAAAAGTCGCTGTACCCGATACCGTCTTCGGCCGCGATTTTAACGAAGCGCTTGTGCATCAGGTGGTTGTAGCGTTTCAAGCCAACGCGCGTAGTGCAACACGTGCACAAAAAACGCGTTCGCAAGTTCGCATGTCAGGACGCAAACCTTGGCGTCAAAAAGGCACAGGTCGTGCCCGTGCGGGTTCAGCGTCATCACCAATTTGGCGTGGTGGGGCGCGTACTTTCCCCAACAGTCCCGACGAAAACTTCAGCCATAAGGTTAACCGCAAAATGTATCGCGCCGGTTTGCGTTCGATACTTTCCCAGCTGGCTCGCGAAGATCGCATTGCTGTTGTCGATAGCTTCGAGCTCGACAGCCCTAAAACCAAGCAAGCGGCAAGCAAAATCAAAGGGATGGGTCTCGAGTCGGTGTTAATTATTACCGATGCACTCGACGAAAACGTTTACCTTGCAACGCGCAACTTAGCTAATGTTGCTGTGGTCGAGCCGCGCTACGTCGATCCTTTGTCGCTTATTCACTTCAAAAAAGTGCTTATCACCAAGCCAGCGGTCGCTAAGCTCGAGGAGATGCTCGGATGAATACCGAACGTTTATTAAAAATCATCGAAGCGCCCGTCATCACCGAGAAGTCTACGTTGCTCGCCGAGAATCACGATCAAATTGTTTTTAACGTGGTTCCCGATGCAACGAAGTCCGAAATTAAAGCGGCTGTCGAGCACTTATTCAATGTCGAGGTGAAATCCGTTCAGGTCTTGAACCAAAAAGGCAAGACAAAGCGCTTTGGCCAATATATTGGGCGTCGTAAACATACGCGTAAGGCCTATGTAGTGCTCAAAGAGGGCCAAGAACTCGACTTTACAGAGGTAAATTAAATGGCACTGGTAAAAGTTAAACCAACCTCGCCAGGCCGTCGTGGCATGATTAAGGTGGTGGCGCCGCACTTACATAAAGGTGCGCCCCACGCTGCCCTGGTCGAGAAAAAATCCCGTGGTTCGGGTCGTAACAATAAAGGTCGCATCACCATCCGCCATCGTGGTGGTGGTCATAAGCAACGCTATCGCATCATCGATTTTCGTCGTAACAAAGACGATATCCCAGCACGCGTCGAGCGCCTCGAATACGATCCAAACCGTTCCGCACACATTGCACTTGTTTGCTACGCCGATGGCGAGCGTCGTTATATTATTGCGCCGCGTGGCTTACAAGTTGGCGCTACGCTTATGTCGGGTTCCGATGCGCCAATTCGGCCGGGCAACACCTTGCCTATCCGAAACATACCTGTCGGTGCAACAATTCATTGCATCGAGATGATGCCAGGTAAAGGCGCTCAATTAGCACGTTCTGCCGGAGCGTCGGCCGTATTATTGGCCCGCGAAGGCGTTTATGCACAAGTTCGCTTGCGTTCTGGCGAGGTTCGCCGTGTTCACGTCGACTGCCGTGCAACGATTGGTGCAGTTGGTAACGAAGAACATAGCTTGCGGCAAATTGGTAAAGCTGGTGCCAACCGTTGGCGTGGTATTCGCCCGGGTGTCCGAGGCGTTGCCATGAACCCAATTGATCACCCTCATGGTGGTGGTGAAGGTCGCACCGGAGAAGGTCGCGAGCCTGTCAGCCCATGGGGCACACCAACTAAGGGTTACCGAACCCGTCGTAATAAGCGCACAGACAACATGATTGTCTCGCGCCGTAAGCGCAAATAAGGGGCGAGCACTATGTCACGTTCAATTAAAAAAGGCCCATTCGTCGACTATCACCTTATGGAAAAGGTCGAAGCGGCAACTCAGGGCAACAACAAACGGCCGATCAAAACCTGGTCACGTCGTTCTACTATTTTGCCCGAATTTATCGGGTTAACAATTGCCGTTCATAATGGTCGTCAACATGTTCCTGTTTATATCAACGAGAACATGGTTGGTCATAAACTTGGCGAGTTCGCCCTGACCCGTACGTTTAAGGGTCACGCGGCCGATCGCAAAGCCCGGAGATAAGCTATGGAAACCACAGCTAAAATTCGTGGGGTCCGGATTTCAGCGCAAAAAGCGCGCCTGGTCGCTGATCTCATTCGCGGTAAACCCGTAGACCAGGCTTTAAATATCCTGACGTTCACGCCCAAAAAAGCCGCAGGTATTCTCAAGAAAGCGCTTGAGTCTGCGATTGCCAATGCCGAGCACAACGATGGTGCCGATATCGACGAGCTTAAAGTCAAAACGATTTACGTCGATAAAGGTCAGTCGCTTAAGCGGTTTGCCGCACGTGCAAAAGGGCGTGGCGCCCGAATCGAGAAGCAGACTTGCCACATTGTGGTTAAAGTCGGCGCTTAAGGAGTCACAATGGGACAAAAAGTAAACCCGATTGGGTTCCGCCTTGCGGTCAATCGCAACTGGAGCTCGCGCTGGTACGCCGATGACAAAGACTACAGTCGTATGCTCATCGAAGATATCCAAGTGCGCGAGTATCTCAAGAAAAAGCTTAAAAACGCTTCGGTGGGTCGTGTTGTTATCGAACGACCTGCTAAAAATGCTCGTATTACCATTCATACCGCTCGTCCGGGCGTTGTAATTGGTAAGCGCGGCGAAGACATCGAAAACCTCAAGGTCGATCTTCAGCGCATACTTGATGTGCCGGTGCACATTAATATCGAAGAAATTCGTAAGCCTGAAACCGATGCTCAATTGGTTGCCGACTCTATCGCGCAGCAGCTCGAGAAGCGTATTCAGTTTCGTCGTGCCATGAAGCGTGCCATGCAAAATGCCATGCGTTTAGGTGCCCAAGGCATCAAAATCATGAGCTCTGGTCGCCTAAATGGTATCGAAATTGCTCGTACCGAATGGTATCGGGAAGGCCGTGTGCCCTTGCACACATTACGTGCCAATATCGATTACGGCACGGCCGAAGCCGAAACCACATACGGCATTATTGGAATTAAAGTTTGGGTGTATAAAGGCGAGCTCCTTCCAGGTGGCGAGATTCCACCCGAAACTGCCGCACCTCGCGATGAAGAAAGACGTGCACGTCGCCCTCGTGGCGATCGTCCTGATGGCCGCCGCCGTCGTGGTCACCGTCGCTCAGAGGCTGGTGCTGCTCGTAGCAAGCCCGAAGGAGAATAACCATGCTGCAACCTTCACGCAGAAAGTATCGCAAAGAGCAAAAGGGTCGTAATGTCGGCTTGGCCACTCGCGGCACACACGTATCGTTTGGCGAGTTCGGCCTTAAGGCTACTGGCCGTGGTCGTTTAACCGCACGCCAAATCGAAGCGGGTCGTCGCGCCATTAACCGCCATATTAGACGTGGTGGCCGCGTCTGGATTCGTGTCTTCCCCGACAAGCCTATTTCCAAAAAGCCGGCCGAAGTTCGTATGGGTAGTGGTAAAGGTAACCCCGAGTTCTGGGTCGCCGAAATCCAGCCAGGTAAAGTTATCTACGAGATGGAAGGCGTTAGCGAAGAGCTGGCGCGCGAAGCACTCCGACTGGCTGCCGCTAAATTACCGATGACAACAACGTTTGTCACTCGACAACTTGGTGCCTAAGGAGAAATGCCATGAAAGCGAGCGAATTACGTGCCAAAGATGTGGCCGAGCTCAATAAAGAGCTTAACAGCCTGCTAAGAGCGCATTTTGGTTTACGCATGCAACGCGCTACTCAGCAACTTACTAATACCAGCCAATTGGGTAAGGTTCGTCGCGATATTGCACGTGTACGTACCATCCTCAAAGAAAAGGCGGGAAACTAACATGACTGACGTTCAAACACCTCAAACGGCTAAACGCCAACGTACGCTCATCGGCAAGGTAGTCAGCAACAAAATGGATAAAACCGTTGTTGTTCGTGTCGAGCGCCGTGTTAAACACCCCTTGTTCGGGAAAGTCGTTTTACGTTCTAACAAACATAAAGCACACGACGAAAACAACGAATACAACGAAGGCGACATCGTTGTAATTGCCGAAGGCCGTCCAATTAGCCGACACAAGTCGTGGACGGTTGTGCGTTTGTTAGAAGCCGCCCGCGTTATTTAAAAATTGCGATAACTGAGCGTAACCCGCTCGGGTAGTGCATGTCGACTAACCTGCTTATCAAGAGGTTAGCTTAAGCCTCAAGATACACAATGTCTTGAGGCTTTTTTTATTATTTGCGTTTTTTGTCATCAGAACGGGTTTTCCAGTTGTTATATAGTGGCCCCCAATAACGATGGGAGGCTAGCCAGATACGCTGGCGCAACCAATTTCCGCGTCGATTGCGAACCGCAAAACGATAGATATATTCGGGGTTGCTGCTAGCCGTGTTTTGCCCACGCGCATCGGTTGTGTATAAATGCTTAAAACCTAATTGGCGTGCTGCTTGTAAATAGTCGTCATCAAAATAGCCCTGTGGCCAGCATAAGTGTGAACTGGTTTGACCGATACGTGCATCAAGTGTTTCGCGCGATTTTTCTAAATCGTCATAAAATTTATTAAATTTATCTTGTGGGTTGTTGCATACTTTGTCCCAGCGTGTATGAGTGTGCGTATGGCTATGTATTTCAAAGGTATTGGCACTTAACATGGCCTCAATTTCTGACCAACGCAACATGACTTGGTCGGGATCTGGCCCGAACATTTGTGTTTTGGCATCGTGGTGATTGGGGCAATGCGGCGGCTGTAGCCCCTGCCCCAAATAGGGTCGCACGTCACCCTCGCCAATGAGACCGCTCACCACAAACAAAATCGCCTTAAAGCCATAGCGCTCAAGAACCGGATGGGCATAAACCCAATTATCGAGATAGCCGTCATCGAAAGTAATAAGCACCGACTTTTTATCTAAGGGCTGGCCGTTAAAAAAGGCGGCGAGCTCGTGACTTCCGACCGACTGGTAACCGTTTTCGGCTAAAGCCTTAATTTGTTGTTCGAAATTATCTGCCGTTACCGTGAGACTGCTTGGTGAAGCATTGACATGGTGGTACATCAAGACCGGAATATTATGTGCGCGAGTCATGAGCCGATTAAGATAATAAATAATGGCCTTTATGATAACGATTTCTTGCCACGTCGTTGCCAACAAAGGCAGTAAATTCTATAACTTTGCTATTGCCAGCTATTGTTTTGTTTATATCGTCTATTGATGGCTTTTATTTAAATTAAACGAGCTGACGGGCTATATTAGGGAAGCAGCCTAGCCGACACTAAACGACTGTTTGCGGCGCGCTAACCGGAGGAAACATTGAATACCGTCATCAGTAATTACGATCAACGCCAAGCCTATTACCAGCGCATTGATAAAAAATGCTTAACGCCGTTATGGGAGTCGTTAGCAAAATTAGTACCGCAGCAACCCGAAACCGATTGTGTGCCAGCCATTTGGCGGTATTCCCAAATTCGCGACGATATTCTCGAATCGGGCGACATTATTACTGCTGAAGAAGCCGTGCGCCGCGTGTTAATTTTAGAAAACCCGGGCTTGCGGGGGCAGTCGGCGATTACGCCAACCTTGTACGCGGGCTTGCAATTAATTTTACCTGGCGAAATCGCGCCCTCTCATCGCCATGTACAAACAGCCTTGCGTTTTATTGTCGAAGGCTCAGGCTCGTATACAGCCGTTAATGGCGAGCGTACAACCATGCAGCCAGGCGATTTCATCATTACCCCAACCTGGACGTGGCACGACCATGGCAATAAAGCCGAAGCTGATGGTGGCCAGCCAGTGGTTTGGCTCGATGGGCTCGATATCCCATTTATTCGTGCCATTGGTGCTGGCTTTTCCGAAAACTACCCCGAGCCAGTGCAGCCCGTTTCGCGGCCCGAAGGCGATAGTTACCTGCGTTACGGCTACAACATGTTGCCGGTCGATTACGAGCCCGAAGAGCTTACATCGCCTATTTTTAGTTATCCTTACGCTCGTACCCGAGAAGCTCTTGAGCGCTTAAAAAACCACGGCGATATCGATGCTTGGGATGGCATTAAATTACGTTATATCAACCCAGCTACTGGTGGTTACGCCATGCCCACCATGGCCACTTTTATGCAATTACTGCCCAAGGGTTTTAAGGGTCAGGCTTGGCGCAGCACCGATGCTACGGTATATAGCGTAGTTGAAGGTCGCGGTAAAGTTACTATTGCCGACCAAACCTTTTCATTCGAGCCGCGCGACACGTTTGTTGTTCCATCATGGCAAACAACACGTCTAGAGGCCGACGATGAAGTTGTGTTGTTTAGTTTTTCGGATCGACCCATTCAAAGCGCTCTTGGTTTGTTGCGTCACGAGCGTCTAGATAACTAGTGTAAATACGTACTACTTATGGTTGATGCTAGCAAGTTGTCGCCTATGGCTCTCGAAGGGGTTAAGGTGCTCGAACTAGGCGCTTTAATAGCAGGGCCTTATGCGGGCGCGTTATTAGCTCAGTTTGGCGCTGAGGTTATTAAAATTGAATCGCCCGACGGCGGTGATCCATTACGTAAATGGCGCGAGTTGCACAATGGCACCTCGTTATGGTGGTACAGCCAAAGCCGTAATAAAAAGTCGGTTTGCTTAAACCTTAAATCGCCCGAATGCCAAGCAATTGTGCGCAAATTAGTCAAAGAAGCCGACATTGTTATCGAAAACTTTCGGCCGGGAACCCTCGAAAAATGGGGTTTAAGCTGGGATGATCTTTCCGCCATAAACCCAGGCTTAATAATGTTACGTATTTCGGGCTATGGGCAAAGTGGTCCGCAAAAAATGCGCCCAGGTTTTGCGGCTATTGCAGAATGCTTTGGTGGCTTGCGCCATGTTACGGGCTACCCCGATCGGGCACCCGTGCGCACAGGCGTTAGCTTGGGCGATACTTTAGCGTCGCTCTATGGCGTTTTTGGTGTTTTATTAGCTTTGTATCACCGTGACGTTAACAAGGGCAAAGGCCAATACATCGATGTGGCCCTATACGAAGCCGTGTTTGCCATTATGGAAAGCCTAATACCCGAATACTCGGTAAAAGGTACGGTTCGAGGGCGTACCGGGTCGTCGTTGCCTGGCATTGTGCCATCGAATACCTACCGTTGTCGCGATGATCACTATGTTGCTGTTGCTGCTAATGCCGACGGCTTATTTAAGCGATTAATGACGGTTATTAATCGCCCCGATTTGCGTGACAACCCTTCGCTTGCGCATAACGATGGCCGCGCCAAACAAGTTGATGAAATCGATGGTGCCATTGCCACTTGGTGCGCACGCCACACCAGCACCGAGGTTGTCGAACAACTCGATGCCGTAGGGGTGCCCTGTGGGCGCATATATACCGCGGCAGATATTGCGGCCGATTTACACTTTCAGGCTCGCGAAATGCTGTTGCCGTTTACCTTGCCTGATGGGCAAGCAGTAACCATGCCTGGCATTGTGCCCAAATTAAGCGAAACACCCGGCCAAACGCGTTGGCTAGGGCCCGATCTAGGGGCGCATACGCAAGAGGTGTTAAAAAGCATTGGGGTGTCACCCGAGCAATATGCTCAGCTACAAGCCGCTGGCTTGTGTTAGAGGTTATAACCATGGTAAACCGCCCAGCGCTTATTTTTATTAACGAGGTATCGCCCAGAGACGGCTTTCAAATCGAGCCGTTGTTTATTCCGACGGCCGACAAAATTGAATACATTAATGCTTTAAGCAAAGCGAACCTGGCGAAAATCGAAGTAACCTCGTTTGTGTCTCCTAAAGCGATTCCTGCTCTTGCTGATGCCGCTCAAGTTATACAAGGCATTCAACGCCACCCTAATGTGCAGTATTCGGCCCTGGTGCCAAACGTTAAAGGGCTCGAGCGCGCGCTGCAGGCCAATGTAGACGAAATTAACTTTGTTTTGTCGGCTACCGAGTCGCATAGTCAGGCTAATTTGCGTCAATCGCGCGCCCAATCACTCGAGCAGCTGCGCCAAATTCTTCAGTTAGCGGGTTCGCTGTCGCTTAATGTGTCAATTTCAACCCTTTTTGGCTGCCCGTTCGAGGGTTTAGTGGCCATCGAAGCGGCACAAGAAATGGTTCAGAAAGTTGTTGACACTGGTGCGCGCCGCATCGCCTTATGCGATACCACCGGCATGGCCAACCCCGAGCAAGTTCGCCAACTGGCCTCGTGGGCGGTACAGCAATGGCCTGATATT
>DATGSD010000119.1:0-3366 GCA_035302965.1 Burkholderiaceae bacterium
TCGAGCGCAACCGCTTGGTTTTTTATTTTAGGCATAAATGGTGTGATGAAATACGGAGCTAGTAATTAGGGTGTGTGATTAGGGTGTGTCGTGAAATAATATTTCAGTCAAGTTTCTACAAGAAATATTGTTTCATAATTAGGCGAATTTTGAAATCACATTTCTCGCTAGATTGCCGACAATAAGACATTGTCAGCAACCGTAATGGAGCTTTTTATGTGTGGCATAGTGGCCGCTGTAGCGCAGCGCGATATTATTCCTGTTTTACTCGAAGGCTTAAAACGTCTTGAATACCGTGGCTATGATTCCTGTGGTATCGCAGTCTACATCGATGGCGAGCTACAGCGGGCGCGTAGTACCGAGCGCGTGGCCGAACTCGAAGCCGATGTGCAGCGCCGTCAACTTGTTGGCGACACGGGTATCGCGCATACGCGATGGGCCACCCATGGGGCACCAGCCACTCATAATGCGCATCCGCATTTTTCTGGTCGTCCCGACGATCGCAATGGGGCGCGGATCGCTTTGGTTCATAACGGTATTATCGAAAACTACGAAGAACTACGAGCCGAACTTCAAAAAATTGGCTACCACTTCGAAAGCCAAACCGATACCGAGGTTATTGCTCATTTAATCGATCACTATTACACCGACGATTTGCTGGCCGCGGTGCAAAAAACAACAGCACGCTTAGTGGGTGCGTATGCCATTGCAGCGTTTTGTCGCGATGAGCCTCACCGCGTGGTTGGGGCCCGACAAGGCTCACCTTTAGTTGTGGGTTTAGGCGACAACGAAAATTTTTTGGCCTCTGATGCGCTGGCGCTTGCTGGTATTACTGATCAAATTATTTATCTCGAAGACGGTGATATCGTCGATTTACAGTTGGCCAAGGTTTGGCTAACTGATCGCGACGGCCAGCCTATCGAGCGCCAGCCAAAAACCGTTACTTTGTATGCTGGCCAGGCCGATTTAGGCCCTTATCGCCATTACATGCAAAAAGAAATCTTCGAACAGCCCCGAGCTGTCACTGATACGGTACAAGATATCGACACCATCACGCCCGAGTTGTTTGGTGAAGAAGCGGCTGCTGTTTTTGAGCAAACCGATCAGGTATTAATTTTGGCTTGTGGCACAAGTTATTATGCGGGCTTAACCGCAAAGTACTGGATTGAGTCAATTGCAAAAATACCGGTTAACGTTGAAATCGCTAGCGAATATCGCTATCGCGACAGCGTGCCAAATCCGCGCACCCTAGTTATTACGATTTCACAATCCGGAGAAACCGCTGATACCCTGGCCGCACTCCGACATGCACGCCGCTTGGGCATGTCGAATACCTTAACCATTTGTAATGTAGCGACAAGCGCCATGGTCAGAGAATGTAAATTGGCGTTTATTACTCGTGCCGGTATCGAGGTCGGCGTTGCTTCAACCAAGGCGTTTACTACGCAGCTTGCCGCTTTATTTTTACTAACCTTGGTTTTGGCGCGGGTTAAACAGCGGTTAAGTAGCGACCTAGAAGCGGAAAGCTTAAAGGCTTTACGCCATTTGCCCGTGGCCATTGGTGCGGTGTTGGCACTCGAGCCACAAATAATTGCTTGGGCAGAAATCTTTGCCAGCAAAGAGCACGCTTTGTTTTTAGGCCGTGGCATGCATTTTCCAATCGCCATGGAAGGAGCGCTTAAGCTCAAAGAGGTGAGTTATATTCACGCCGAAGCCTATGCAGCCGGCGAGTTAAAACACGGGCCTCTGGCTTTGGTAACCGAGCATATGCCGGTTGTTACTATCGCTCCGCGCGACGGTTTACTTGAAAAGCTAAAATCGAATATGCAAGAGGTGCATGCTCGCGGTGGCGAGCTTTATGTGTTTGCCGATGCCGATACACGTATTATTGCTAGCGAGGGCATGCATGTTATACGTATGCCCGAATATTACGGCACTTTGTCGCCAATTTTGCACACCATACCCTTGCAATTATTGGCCTATCACACAGCTTGCGTACGAGGCACCGATGTCGATAAACCGCGCAATTTGGCAAAAAGCGTAACCGTCGAATAAGGGCTTATGGCTTACTAAAAACAGGTTGCTAGTGAGGGTAACAGCGGCAGATTGCTGCCGCTTTGTTATCCTGAGCCCATTATTAGGCGCGAAACCGTTTTTGTGCCGTGTGCAGGTGGTGGTCGCGACGATGAATCTTTCGTTCGAGACAGGAAAAAACATGAATGATGATGAGCTTATCCGCAAAATTAATGCAATACGGGGTGGCCGTGATACGCCTTGTGTAGGAGTTTGTAATTCTTTATATGTCGATAATTGCCAGGGGTGCGGACGTACAGCAACCGAAGATTCGTTCTGGTCGGTCATGAGCCCAGAAGAGAAAGATGCGGTTTGGGCTCGAATTATCCAGCAAGGTTGGCTCCCGGGTGTGGGTTTAACTCGTACTAAGCAAGCCAGCGATAAAAATTAAGCACGGGCTTCGCGTTTTTTGAGTTAAGGCAAGAATTTATAATTTGTTGAGGGTCAGCGATTTTTTTGCTTATGCCAGGCAAATAGTGCCCAAATGGTAGGAATAGCGATTGCAATAATTACCAAACCAATGCCGGTAATTAACTGGTCGTCTAGCAAATAAAAATTGCATAAACGTTGTGGGCTTTCTTGGTAAAGCATACCCACAACCGCGCTAACCCAACAAAACCCGCCAATAAAAAAAACCTTAATTACCGGGTGGGCGCGATGCCATGAGTCGTATACCATTTGGCCGGCAATAATTAAGCTAAATACCTTGGCTACCTCCATTTCGGGATACAGTAAAACGCTATCGAGCGCTTTAGGGATCATCCAAAATGTGGTGGCAAACATCGCGTAAATAAAACCCGGAATGCCGTGCTGGTTCCACGACTTAGCTTGCGCCCGCAACCATTGCTTAATAGCTTTAGCGCCATTACTTAAAAGCCAATCATGCAAGCTTTTACCAATTAAAATGCCCGCGAGCAAAAGCAGTGGAATTTGCACTAGCATATGAAGCGCCATGCTTTGCACCCAGATAAACCGTAAGCCCAGTGCTAATAACAAAACAATTAGTGTGGCAAGTGCAAGCCGGTATTGTGCGGTAATGCGGTGCAACATGGTGGTGTTAACTGGCGTCGCTTTGGCGTCGCTGTTTTGCTTGTGTTTGAGCGTAATACAAAGCGTAGTCGGTTTCGTTGATGTCGACAATTCGATTTAGCAAGGCATCTGGGCTTACCACATGGTAGGCCGTATTATGCTCAAACTGGCCTAATGGGGCTGATACCACAATTATGCCGAAAGCGCGTAACAGTGTTTTAAGTTCGTCTGGGTTGCTAATCGATACTGCTTGCCAAATTTCGG
>DATGSD010000120.1:0-3144 GCA_035302965.1 Burkholderiaceae bacterium
GGGTTCTCCGGAAGCCGTGATGGCGTACGAGTAAAAGTCGGCGCATAAGCGCGAAAGCCCCTCATCGCTACAATCGTAGCGGCCTCGCTGTGTAGGAGACACATCGCCAGTTAGCGCGTTTACAGCTTCTATGGCGGCCACACTATGACCTTGACCCATAATCCAGCCCCGTGTATCTGCCGTTAAGCTATTCGCTAGTAAGTAACCTACAAAGGCTGGCACCATGTTAAGTGATCCGCCTGTATGGCCTTCGGGTGTTGTTTTAAAGTCGTCGGCTTCTAGCGCTTTTCCGGATAAGTTGAAACGGCGCGCGTATGTCATATGCGTAACCACATTCATGGCAACGCAGCTTAAGCGGTCGGCAGCAGCAAACAAGCGCCAAGCGGCTTCGGGGCTATTAACTGTGCCTTGCTCTACTAACGTGTTAACGAGTTGTGTAACACGTTGTGTGGTTTCTTCAGTGTGCTTGATAGGGCCGTAGCCCTTGCGCCAAGTTTGGTAACTTTTTGTGTTTGTATTCATGGCGCTTAGTGTACCGCGTGCTGCTTGTTTTTAGCACGCAATAAAAAAGGGGCTTTAAGCCCCTTTTTGCTGTTTACAGCTAACTTAGTGGTGAAGCGATTAACTAAGTTAGCTGTAAAAATAGAATTTGGAGCGGGAAACGAGTCTCGAACTCGCGACCTCAACCTTGGCAAGGTTGCGCTCTACCAACTGAGCTATTCCCGCAAAATAAAGCCGTTTGGCTTTTTAACTGCTTACTGCTTAGTTAAGCAGTTAAAAAATTATTATACCGTTTCTTGGTTTGTGGTGCAAGGCCATTTACCAATTGTTTTTGGTTTGCTGCTTTTATGTTTTTACCAGTGCGGTAAGTTTTACACTAAAGCTTTTGCTACGGTATCGAGCAAACCAAAGCGCTAAATGATAGCATATTATTTTTGTTTTGTTTGGGTCTTAATATGGCCGCTGCTCCTTGCCCACTCAATGGGCACAATTTACGTAACTACAACACCTTTCGTTTACCGGCAACCGCTCATTATTTTGTTAGTTACGATGGCAGTTGGCCACTTTCTCATCTAGGGCCTTTGGTGCAGCAGCATCCGCAGGTTTTTGTGTTGGGTGGTGGCAGTAATTGTATTTTCTCTACGCAAATTCAACGCCTGGTTGTGCATGTGGCGACTCGGGGTATTCGTTTGCTGGCCGAAACGGCTTCGGCTTATGTGGTCGAAGCTGAGGCCGGCGAAAATTGGCATAATTTTGTACGGTTTTGTTTGCAGCAAGGCTGGTATGGTCTCGAAAATCTAGCCCTAATTCCCGGAACTGTTGGCGCGGCCCCTGTGCAAAACATTGGCGCGTATGGGGTTGAGTTAGATCAGCGTTTACACAGTTTGCAGGCTTGGAATATTCTTCAAAACAAGTTTTTCGAGCTTCAACCCCATGAGTGTCGGTTTAGTTATCGCGACAGTTTTTTTAAGCAGGCGGCGCAAGGCGAGTGGCTTATTACAAAGGTTCGCTTTGCTTTGCCAAAGCAGTGGCAGCCACAGTTGGCTTATCCCGATTTAGCACAGCATCCACTTTTACAGAAGCCTTCAGAGGTAACGGCGCATAAGGTTTTCGATGCGGTTTGTGATGTTAGGCGCCGAAAACTTCCCGACCCAGATGTTTTGCCTAATGCGGGCAGTTTTTTTAAAAACCCGGTTGTTTCCAAAGATAAGTACCAGCGTTTGCTTGAGCGTTTTCCGTCGTTGCCAGCTTATGAGCAGGGCGATGGTAGTTATAAGTTGCCAGCAGCTTGGTTGATTGATCAAGCGGGTTGGAAGGGTAGGCGAGTTGGGGCTGTGGGTCTGCACGAGCGGCAGGCGTTGGTGATGGTGAATTATGGGGGCGCCGGTGCTGGGCAGATTGCTTGTTTGGCACAAGCGATTCAAGAGGATGTGCAGAGGCGATATGGTGTGGTGTTAGAGCAGGAGCCGGTGGGGGTTAGTTAGGGTTGGTTTTTGCTTTTGGGCGGTACGGTTTCTTGTGGCCCAGGTTTGCCTTTGTCCTCCGGTCTCGCGGTCGGGCGTTGCCCGACTTCCCGCTTTCTTGCACATTTGGCTGGCGGCCGAAGAACTCACTACGCTCGAACAGCTCCGGCCTTTTTCCGGCCAAACGCGCCAGAAAGCGGCGCGTTCCTGACCTCGGTCTTTGGCAAACCTGAGCCTCAAGAAACCTTATGGAGTTGGGTGCGTTTGTTGGTGTGGTGTTTGCCCAGAGGGTGTGTTTGGCTTGATGAGGCCGTATTTGTGGTTTAAACCGCTAGAACGTCTTGCATGGTGAAGAGGCCGAAGTCTTTGCGTGCTAGGTAGCGGGCGGCGCGTAGGCTGCCTTGTGCGTAGGTGGCGCGACTGTTAGAGCGGTGGGTGATTTCGATGCGTTCGCCTTCGCCGCAAAAATAAACGGTGTGGTCGCCGACGATGTCGCCGCCGCGTACTACTGAGAAGCCAATTTCGCCGGTTTCGCGTTCGCCGGTGTGTCCGTGACGGGTCCATTGGGCGACGTCGTTGAGTTGTTTGCCCCAGGCGTTGGCGATAATTTCGCCCATGATAAGGGCGGTGCCTGAGGGTGCGTCGACTTTGTGGCGATGGTGTGCTTCGAAGACTTCGGCATCGAAACCGTTTTGTAAAAGTTTTGCTGCTAGTTCGACTAGGCGAAGTGTTGCGTTCACTCCGACGCTCATGTTGGGTGCGAAAACGACGGCGATGGTTTTAGCGGCTTTTTCGATAGCTTGACGCTGTTCGTCGTTAAGGCCGGTTGTGCCAATGACACATTTGGTTTTGTGTTGTACGCAGGCCTGTAGATAGCTTGTTGTGCCTTCAGGGAGGCTGAAGTCGATTAGGCAGTCGGCTTCGGCAATTGTGTTAGTGTCAGAGCTGATTATGACGCCTGTGTCTTTTCCGAGGAAGGCGCCAGCGTCATCTCCGAGGGCGTCTGAACCGGCATGTTCTAGGGCGGCCACCAAGGTAAGGTCGGGGGCGTTTAAGACGGCTTCGATAAGCATGCGGCCCATGCGGCCAGCGGCTCCTGTAATTGCGATACGCATGGTGTTCCTTCAAGTAAAAATGATTAACGTAGCGGCTCGTGTTGCGGTAAGTTTAGGCCAGTGCC
>DATGSD010000121.1:0-2300 GCA_035302965.1 Burkholderiaceae bacterium
CAAGTAGCTGTTTTGTGTGGCTTAGGGGCTTTTGCCATGGCGTTTGCCATGACTTTATTATTAATTTTGCCAAGCTCTTTATCGTTTTTCTATTTGGCCGCCGTTATGTTGTTAGGCGGGGTGGGCTTTGGTTTTTTTCAAAGCCCGAACAACCATGCGTTGTTAACCGGCGCTCCCAAGCGGCGCAGCGCTGCTATTGGTGCCCTACAAGCCATTATGCGTGTTTTTGGGCAAAGTTTTGGTACGGCATTAGTTGCTATTGGTTTTAATATTGGTGGCAATCATCCCGCGGTTGCTGGGGTAGCCATGGCTATTGTGTGCGCACTTGGTGCTTTGTTGGTGAACGTCTTACGTTATTTTCATCCAGCGCCCGACATTCAATAGACTTTTCTGTGTTTTTCTTGGTCTTGAAAGCTAAGGTGGCTCAGGGTATCTGATGAAACTATTACAACTCAATCTCGAGTCGGGTTGGCGCGGGGGCGAGCGACAAACCTTGTTGTGTATGCAGATGTTTCGCCAGGCGGGGCAGAGCGTCACTTTATTGGCGCGCCGCGGCGGGGCATTGGCACAAAAAGCGAAAGACCAAGGGTTTGATGTGTACGAGTGTCGCGGCCCCTTGGGTGTGCTTGGGTTTTTGTTGTTTAGGGGGCGTCGCTACAATGTTTGGCACGCGCAAACGGCCAATACTTTAACGTGGTTGGTTTTACTTAAAGGCTTACTTAGCCGCCCCGTCGTATTTACTCGCCGAACTGCTTTTACTGCGTCAAGCTTGTCTAAAAAAACTTATTTCAAATGGCGTTTGGTTGATCGCTTTGTAGCCATTAGCCAAGCAGCAGCACAAGCGCCACAAGCCGCACACTTGAACGTCACAATAATTCCGAGTGCCGTTGTTGCACAGCCCATTAATTCGGCACGAGTGCACTCATTATCGACGCAGTATGGCTTGTCGGCTAAAAAAGTGGTGGCTACGGCTGCGGCTTTAACGGCTGAAAAAGATCCTGAAACCCTGGTGCGCGCAATTGCGAAATTAGCACAGACCCGCGATGATTTTATCTTTGTCCATCTCGGGGCCGATGGCGATCAAGCGGCTGTCGTTCGGGCTTTGCTAAAACGGCTTGGCCTCGAGCAGCGTTATATTTTGGCTGGCTTCCAAGACGGCATGGCCGATTGGTATCAGTTAATGGATGTTTTTGTGTCGGCGTCTCGCTACGAAGCGTTGGGCACTAGCGTTCTTGATGCGTTTTTATACGATGTGCCTGTGGTCACAACGAATGCTGGAGGTTTGGCCGAGCTTGCAGCCGAGGGGCGTGCCTTAGTTTGTTCGGTGGGCGACGCTAATTGCTTAGCGGCGTCAATTGGTCGTGTGCTTGACGGTGGCTCTTGGCTTGAAGAGCAACAACGGCGCGCACGCGTGTATGTCGAACAGCAGCATGCGCCAACAGAAATGGCGCGTCGTTATCTAGAGCTGTATAGCCAGCTTTGATTACGCGAGCCCTAGGCTTGAAAAAGCTTCAAGGCAAAGCTCACTAGTCAAAAACTACAGACTGGGCGGAAGCTTTTATACCGGGATGGCTGTCTCAAATTTGCTGCAATGAACCGAAAAAAATGTGCGTACGCTACGAATATTATGGCTTGAGGCAAATAATTGTTTGGCCAGTTCACGGTAGCCAGACATATCGCTTAGTTGGGCAATAAGCACAAAGTCGGGCCCGGGCGATACGCGATAACATTGCAAAACCTTAGGGCTTTGCGTGACGTGTTCTTCAAAATCGCTTAAGGCCTCGTCGCTTTGATTTTCTAAATTAATCTCGCAAATGGCGGTAACCATGGGGCCTAGAAGTTCGGGATTAATTAAGGCCACTTCTTTGGTAATAACCCCTGTTTCATAGAGCCGTCGAACGCGACGCAAGCAGGTGGGCGCCGAGGTGTGCACCCGCTTAGCGAGTTCGGCGTTGCTTAGTCGGCTATTGCTTTGTAGCTGGTTTAAGATGCGCCGATCGAGCTCATCGAGCGTAACCGCTTGTTTTTTTATTTTAGGCATAAATGGTGTGATTAGGGTGTGTGATTAGGGTGTGGGTGAAATAATATTTCACACGTATTGCCGCAAGAAATATTATTTCATAATTAGGCGAATTTTGAAATCACATTTCTTGCTAGATTGCCGACAATAAGACATTGTCAGCAACCGTAATGGAGCTTTTTATGTGTGGCATAGTGGCCGCTGTAGCCCAGCGCGATATTATTCCTGTTTTATTAGAAGGTTTAAAACGCCTCGAATACCGTGGCTATGATTCCTGTGG
>DATGSD010000122.1:0-7884 GCA_035302965.1 Burkholderiaceae bacterium
CCGATTACCGTTTTATGGGTTATGTCAGTATTGGTATGCCCTTGCGCGATGCGCCAGATCTGCCTCGCCCCGATTACAACGACTTTATTAGCAATTGGACGGGCTTGCCCAGCTAAGGCTTGGTTTAATTGCGTGTGGTTAAACCAAAATTAAGCCATGGTTAAGTTAAAACGAGTTTAAAAACACAAAGGCCAGCTGTTTTTAGCTGGCTTTTTTGTACACGCGTTTGCTGTTTGCTTATCGCATGACCGTATACGTAATGTTTACTTTTTGCTTATTACATTACCGTATGCGTAATTAATGCCCCTGTTTACGTTTTTTAGCTTGTGCTTAGTTATTACAGCAATTCTTCAACTTTTTCGACTAAGCGTTCGATTGATTCTGAGTCGGAAGCTAGAAAACGAGCGCGACCTTTTTGATCAAAAATATATACACCGCGGCCATGGGCAACTTCGTAGACATTGGGGTTGTCTGTTTTGGGCTTTTCGATTTGGTAGGCGACGCGATAACGCCGTGCCACGTCGGCGATTTGTTTTTCGCTACCTGTTAAACCCAATGCATCGGCCTGAAAGGCATCAACATAGGCCTTTAAGCGCTCAGGTGTGTCGCGATGGGGGTCGACGCTGATAAAAACAATTTGCACTTGTTCGGCCTGTTCACCCAATAAGCCTCGTGCCATGGCTAGCTGCGCCAAGGTGGTTGGGCAAATGTCGGGGCAATTGGCATAACCAAAAAACAATAAAACCACTTTATTGTTTAGGTCGCTTTCGGTAACGGTTTGCCCGTTAGTGCCGCTAAGCTTGAAACGTAAATCGGGTAAAAAGCCGCGTACCGAACGGATGGTGCTTTCGGCTGCAATTGCAGGCTTTGTCGGCAGAAACACGGCGCTGGCACCGGTAAACACAATTGCGGTGGCAAGCAGACTTTGCGCAGCGACTTTGGCTAAGCGGTGGCTTAAGCCAAAGCGCGCATAACGAGAAAAACAAGAATGTGCTGTAAACAATTTCATGTAAGCCACGACTTTTGTATTGGCCACTTGTTGGGGGGCAGGTAGGCTTATGCCGCAACTTCGTCGTCGGCCATACCGCTGTGGCGCAGCAGGGCGTCGAGTTTGGCATCGCGGCCGCGGAAGGCGCGAAACGATTCGGCGGCTGGGCGTGCTCCGCCAACCGCTAAAACTTCGTCGCGGAAGCGCTTGCCGGTGTTGGCATGAACCGTAGTGTTGGTGCCGTCGGCGCTAGCCGCTTCTTCGAAGGCGGCGTAGGCATCGGCCGACAACACTTCTGCCCACTTATAACTATAGTAACCAGCAGCGTAGCCGCCGGCAAACAAATGTGAAAAGTTGTGGGGGAAGCGGTGCCAGGAAGGAGGAAAGACAACGGCTACTTCGTTGCGTACTTCGTCTAGGGTTTGTAGAACATCGACAATGCTTAAGCCGTTTTCTTGTTGGTGGATAAGCATATCGAAAAGCGCAAATTCGATTTGACGCACCATTTGCATGCCGCTTTGAAAATTACGTGCGGCAAGAAGCTTATCGAAGAGCTCGCGACTAATAGCTTTGCCGGTTTTAACGTGGGCCGACAAGCCTTTCACTACCGACCATTCCCAGCAGAAATTTTCCATGAATTGCGAGGGCAGTTCGATGGCATCCCACTCGACGGCAGCAAATGCCGAAGCGGCTGGTTCGTCGATTTGTGAGGCCAGCGCGTGCAAGGCGTGACCACTTTCGTGAAAGAGAGTGATGACGTCGTTGTGAGTTAGCAAGGCGGGTTGATCGCCGGTGGGGGCGGTGAAATTACAGGTTAAGTAAATAATCGGTAATTGCAGATGTGATTGCAGGCGTCGTCGGCTACGTTCGCTACTAACCCAGGCGCCGCTTTGTTTACCTTGTCGGGCGTACATATCGACGTATAAATAGCCGATAAGGGCCTCATTAGATAAAACCTCGAAGGCTTGTACATCGGCATGCCAAACCGAGGCTTGTAGTGGTCGTAGGGTGATTTCAAATAGCTGCTTAGCAAGTGCAAACAAGCCATCGAATACCTGGGGCTCGCTGAAATACTGTTTAACCTCTTCTTCAGAGTAGGAATAACGTTGCTCGCGTAAGCGCTCGGACATAAAGGGGATGTCCCAGGGCTCGAGGGTATCGAGCTGATAATGTTCGGCCGCAAAAGCTTGCAGTTCGGCTAAATCGCGCTCGGCATACGGCTTTGCCTTTTGGGCGAGTTCGCGTAAAAATTCGAGCACCTGTGGCGCCGTGTCGGCCATACGCGTTTCGAGACGTATTTGTGCGTAATGCGGGTAGCCCAGCAATTGGGCTTCTTGAGCACGCAAAGCGAGTAATTGTTCGATAACTTCTGAATTATCAAAACGCGTATCGCCCTGATCGGATGCCAGCGTGCCGTAACCACGGTAAAGGCTTTCGCGAATGCTGCGATTTTGCGCATATTGCATCACGGGCAAATAGCAAGGCATTTGCAGGTTTAGCAGCCAGCCGTCTTGGCCCTTTTCTTGGGCGCGTTCGCGCGCGGCCTGAATAACATCGCTAGGCAAGCCTTTAAGGTCGGCTTCGTTGCTGACGTGTAGCGACCATGCATCCATGGCGTCAAGTGTGTTTTCTGAAAACTTTTGAGACAGCTGTGCTTGCTCGTCGCTAATTTTTGCGTAAATTTCGCGTTTTTCGCCCTCGAGTTCGACACCGCCCAGACGAAAGTCGCGTAAAGCGAGTTCGATAATGCGCTGGCGCGTAGGGCTAAGCTGAGCAAAATCGGCGCTGTTTGCCAGGGTTTGATACTGCTTATAAAGCCCTTTGTGCAACCCTACCCAGGTAGAAAACTGGGTGATTTTTGGCAAGCAGCGGTTATACGCCTCGCGCAGCTCGGGCGTATTGACGACGGCATTTAAATGCCGAACGACCGACCAACTACGCCACAATGGCTGGGACGCCGTTTCGAGTGGCTCGATTAGATTCTCCCAACTAAGCGGAGGGCGAGTTTCAGCCACTTTATCGACGGCTTCTTTAGCAGTGCTAAGCAGGCTATCGATTGCGGGTTCGATGTGTTCCGGGCGAATCGCGGCGTAATCGATTAAATCGTCTAAGGGGGCTAATAAGGGGTTTTGTGACATAGATTTAAGCGTGAATTTTACGTTTGGCAGTAAGGCGCTGGGCAGCTTCTAGGGTATTAACTAACAACATGGCGATGGTCATGGGGCCAACACCGCCGGGCACAGGGGTGATGGCGCCAGCCACTTGACGAGCACTGTCGAAATCGACATCGCCAACTAATTGGCCGCTACTAAGCCGGTTGATGCCGACATCGATAACACTGGCGCCGAGTTTAATCATGCTGCCATCGATGGCTTGTGGCTTACCCATGGCAACCACTAAAATATCGGCGCGGCGCGTGTGCGCGGCGAGGTCGCGAGTTTTGGAGTTGCAGATTGTGACGGTGGCGCCCGCTGACTGCATAAGAAGGGCCATGGGTTTGCCCACAATATTGCTGGCACCAATAATAACGGCTTCGGCACCCCATAAGTTGATATTTTCAGCGTCGAGCATTTTTAAAATGCCATAGGGGGTGCAAGGGCGAAACAAGGGTTTGCCAATAGTTAGTAGCCCGACATTATGTGGGTGAAAGCCGTCGACATCTTTGTAAGGGTCGATATGCTCGATAACCTTGGCCGCATCAATGTGATCGGGTAGCGGAAGCTGTACCAATATGCCGTGGATGTGCGGGTTGTGGTTTAAGTCGGTAATGGTGTCGAGTAACTGGCTTTCTGGGATGGTATCGGCCAGTGTAATTACTTCAGAATAAATACCGGCTTGCTCGCAGGCTTTGGCTTTATTGCGTACATAGACCTGAGACGCTGGGTCGGAGCCGACTAGAACGACGGCAAGCCCGGGGCTGATGCTTTTTGTTTTGAGTTGTGCGGTGGTGTTGCTAACGTCGTTGCGTATGCGTGCTGCAAGGGCTTTGCCATCGATAATTTTTGCGCTCATGCAATATCTTCCGTTTTCGCTAAAGCGATTTTCATGAGATCGGCTACGGTTGTGACTTCGAGTTTTTCCATAATATTGGCTCGGTGAGCTTCAACCGTTTTGATACTAATATTTAGGTCTCCGGCTATTTGCTTATTAAGGCGGCCGGCAACAATGCGCTCAAGTACTTGTTGTTCGCGAGCGGTAAGACGGTTTAATAATTCTTCGTGGTCTTTTTGGGCTTGCAGGGTGGCGGCGCGCTCGACTGCCTCGTCGAACATGCGGGCAACAATGGCACGCAGATCGGATTCGTTAAACGGCTTTTCGAGGAAATCGGCCGCCCCTTTTTGAATCGTAGAAACCGCCATGGGGACATCGCCGTGGCCGGTAATAAACACAATTGGAATGGGGGCGTCTCGGGCAATAAGCTCTTCTTGCAGCTCGAGCCCACTCATTCCTGGCATGCGCACATCAACAATTAACACGGCAATTTCGTTAGGATCGTAGGCTTGCAAAAAGGCCTCGGCGCCGTCAAACGCTTTAACTTTATAGCCGTTGGCCTCAAGCAACCAGCGAAGAGAATCCCTGACCGCTTCGTCATCATCAACGATAAAAATAAGGTTGGGATTTTTTGCTTTGGTCATGCGTTTAACTCCTGGGTATTCAGGGCCTGCGTAGTTTCAGTGGCTGGGGCACAAGGTAAGGTGAAGCGGAATACCGTACCGCCTTCCGGATTCGCGCTGGCCCATAGCCGTCCGTGATGTGATTCAATAATCGTGCGACAAATATTAAGGCCCATGCCTAAACCTTCTGATTTGGTACTAAAAAAGGGTTCGAACAAGCGCTCGGGTTTACTTAAACCGTGCCCGCGATCGATAACGGCGATTTCGAGTAAAGGCGATTGGTCGGAAACCACTACATGTAATGTGTGGTAATCGCTTTTCGCCATTGCTTCAACCCCATTTTTAAGCAAATTTAATAATACCTGTTCGATGAGAATGGGGTCGGCGATAACGTCGGGAACCTCGTCGGGCAGTGTTTTTTCTATAGTAACCTGTCGTTTGCGAGCATCAATGTCGGCAAACGCAATGGCGTTATCGAGAATGTCGTGGATGGGGACTTGCTGGCGTTTGGGTTCGCTGCGTTTAACAAAATCGCGAATACGGCTGATGATTTTTCCGGCTCGTTCCGCCTGATTGGCCGATTTTTCGAGGGCTTCAAGCAGGGCATCGGGGTTGGGGTTGCCGGCTTTAAGCAAGGCCACCGCTCCCATACTGTAGTTGCTTATCGCGGTTAGCGGTTGATTAAGTTCGTGCGCTAGCGACGAGGCCATTTCGCCCATCGTGGTTAGGCGGCTAGTAAGCTGGATTTTTTCTTGCTGTACACGTGACGCTTCTTCGTGGTTGCGCCGTTCGGTAATATCGCGTGCCACTTGCAAGCGCACGCGGCGGCCGTCAGTCCAGGCAAGCATACGATGATGTACCTCAAACCAACGCTGGGCCGATTCTGAAAAAACTTCGATGGTTTCGTCGGTAAAACGACCAATTCGACCGCCCATGAGTTCGTCGTGACCGTTGGATTGCGCCCCAAAAAAGCGGCGGTAGGTTCGGTTGGCAAACAAGAGTTCGAGACCCTCGGGTGTGTCGGCAACCACCGAAATGGCGTCATCAAGACCCTCGAGCACCGTCATAAAACGTTCGTGCGCCGCTGTTAAGGCTTCGCGGATACGCTTGGGCTCGGTGATGTCGGTCATGGATGTCATCCAGCCGATTTGCTCGCCGTTTGGGTCGCGTAGCGGCGAAACATACATGCGCGCTGTAAATCGTGAGCCATCGCGGCGTTGGGCTTCGACCTCGAGGCCACTACTGGGGGTGCGCCCCGACAATAATAAGTCGAGGGTTTCTTGATGCTGAGCGTGGCGACCCGGCAGCCAATACGGAAAAGGAGAGGTGCGCCCGATAAGGTCGGCCTCGTTCCAACCAATCATGCGACAGAAAGCTGGGTTAACATAGGCGATTCGGCCCTGCATATCGAAGACGCGCATGCCTGTAGACATCGAATTTTCCATGGCGCGCCGAAAACTGGTTTCGGCAATAAGGGCGGCCTCGGCACGCGACCGATAATGCGTATAACGCCACATAACCAACAAGCTAATAATAATTAGCACCGACAAGGCAATAACCAAGGCTAGTAATTGTTGCTGGCGGGCTTCTTGGTCGATCGTGACAAACATAATGCTGTCGCTATGTAGGCGTTGCATCCAAATAAATGCCGCCATTACGCATAGGTACAAAATTAGCACTAGCATGGGCGCAAGCCAGTAAAGCCCGCGGCGTCCGGATCGTGCCTGGTCATAGAATGTGGTCGGAATTAACGATTTTTTCGGAGAGCTGGCCATAAACCATCCAAATAGTGTCACCGCTATTTTAGTCTTTTCTCGTTAAAGTAGCAGGAAGCTACTTAGCGTCGCAGATTCTTCCATATTATAAAATCCAATTTCATAATACGAAATTTCACTTGCTCGACTAGAAGCACTCTCTTAGAATGGCCAAGTCATCTCTTTATTAACCAGGAGTTATTATGTCCTCTCTTGATCAAGTCGGTGTAACCGACACCTTCACCGATGACGACATTGAAGCCCAAGAATGGCTTGAAGCGCTCGAGTCCGTCCTTGATCGGGAGGGGCCCGAACGCGCGCATCATCTACTCGAACGTTTAATCGATTTGGCACGGCGTTCTGGTGCGCATATCCCGTTCTCGCCTAACACGGCCTATGTCAATACCATCCCTCCCGGTCTCGAGCCTCCTCATCCCGGTAACTTAGCGCTCGAAGAGCGTATCCGTTCGTACGTACGCTGGAACGCCATGGCTATGGTTGTTAAAGCAAACAGCAAAACGCCTCCGGGCGATGGCGACCTTGGCGGCCACATTGCCTCGTTTGCATCATTAGCAACCATGATTGGCTGTGGACAAAATCATTTCTGGCGTGCGCCCACCGAAAATCACGGTGGCGATTTGGTCTATTTCCAAGGCCATAGCTCGCCCGGCATGTATGGCCGTGCCTTCCTCGAGGGGCGGCTTAGCGAAGAAGAACTCGATAATTTCCGCCAAGAAGTTGGTGGCAACGGTTTGTCGTCTTACCCTCATCCAAAACTTATGCCCGAGTTTTGGCAGTTCCCCACGGTTTCCATGGGGCTTGGGCCCATTATGGCTATTTACCAGGCACGCTTCCTTAAGTATTTACATGCGCGCGGTATTGCCGATACCAGCAATCGTAAAGTATGGGTGTTTTGTGGCGACGGTGAAATGGACGAGCCCGAATCTCTCGGCGCCATTGGCTTAGCCTCGCGCGAAAAGCTCGACAACCTTATTTTTGTTATTAACTGTAATTTGCAGCGCCTTGATGGTCCAGTGCGCGGTAATAGCAAAATCATCCAAGAGCTCGAGGGCGATTTCCGCGGCAGTGGCTGGAATGTCATTAAGCTAATTTGGGGGGGCTATTGGGATCCTTTGCTGGCCTCCGACAAAGAAGGCATTTTGCGTCGCGTGATGGAAGAAGCCGTCGATGGCGAGTACCAAGCTTATAAAGCTAACGATGGCGCCTATGTGCGCGAGCACTTCTTTGGCAAGCATCCAAAATTGCTTGAAATGGTTAGCCGCATGAGCGACGAAGCTATTTGGCGCCTTAACCGCGGTGGGCACGACCCACATAAAGTTTATGCGGCCTTTAAAGCTGCGGTCGAACATAAAGGCCAGCCAACCGTCATTTTGGCAAAAACCATTAAAGGCTATGGCATGGGTCATGTGGGTCAGGCTAAAAACCCCACCCACCAACAGAAAAAGCTCGACGTCGATGCCTTGCGCGAATTCCGCGATCGCTTCAATATCCCAATTCCCGACGACAA
>DATGSD010000123.1:0-3727 GCA_035302965.1 Burkholderiaceae bacterium
AATGGCACAATCACACGAAGAATGGGTTCAAGCTTTATTCGTTGGTTTACCCGATGAAACCCAAAGTCGTTTGCTTTCGGGCTTGGGTCAATTGAAAGAAATCATCCGTGGCAACCTTCCTCCTAAGCCCTAAATAAGCTCCACCTCTCATAAACAGCGCCCTTAAGCGGCAAGGCAAAATAACAATGGCAGTTAACCTCACCGTTCCCGATCGCGAAAACGTTTACCCCATCGAAGGCGTTGACATCGGCATTGCGGCGTCCGGCATCCGCAAGGCAGGCCGCAACGACCTCACCGTTTTTCGGCTGGCGCCTTCATGCTCGGTTGCCGGCGTCTTTACCCAAAACCGTTTTCGCGCTGCGCCTGTGCAAATTTGTGAAACCCACCTTGCAGGGGGCGCAGAAACCCGTGCGCTGGTCGTCAATACCGGAAATGCCAACGCTGGCACTGGCACCGAAGGCTTGGCTAATGCCCAAAAAACCTGTGTCGAATTAGCCCGCTTGCTGGCCATCGAGCCACAACAAGTACTGCCATTTTCAACGGGTGTCATCCTCGAGCCACTACCCATTGACCGCCTCATCGCTGCTCTACCTGTAGCAATTAATCATCTAAGCCCAAACAATTGGTTTGATGCTGCCTACAGCATTATGACCACCGATACCGAAGCAAAAATTGTATCGACCCGTTTAAATATTCAGGGCCACAACACCACTATTACTGGTATCAGCAAAGGGGCCGGCATGATACGGCCCAATATGGCCACTATGTTGGCCTACCTCGCTACTGATGCGGCGGTTGCGCCTAATTTATTGCGCTCAATGTTGCGCTCAATTACCGAAAAAAGCTTTAACCGCATTACCGTCGATGGCGATACCTCTACCAACGACTCTTTCATCTTAATTGCCACCGGTAAAAACGGTTTACAAATTAACAGCGAAAATGATGCTGGCTACAACGCCTTATACGATGCACTACTGCAAGCAGCCATACAGCTGGCTCAAAAAATCGTGCGCGATGGTGAAGGCGCAACTAAATTCATACAAATTACTGTCGAACAGGCACACAATAGCAACGAAGCCTTAGCCGTTGCCTACGCTGTGGCTCACTCGCCACTAGTAAAAACCGCCTTCTTTGCAAGCGACCCTAACCTTGGCCGCATACTAGCAGCCATCGGTTATGCTGGTATTAACGACCTAGACACCAGCCAAGTAAAATTATGGTTAGGCGATGTGTTAGTGGCCAGCCATGGCCAGCGCCACCCCGATTACCGTGAAGAACAGGGGCAGAACGTAATGCAACAAGACGAAATTAAGGTGCGCATTGCGCTGGGACGCGGCACCGCCCAAGAAACCGTTTACACAAGCGACTTGTCTCACGACTATGTCAGTATTAATGCCGACTATCGCTCGTAAAACCTGCCGTTTTCATACCAAAAAATCTGCAATTCTGTTTTTGAGTCGCTAACACTTATCGACTAACTTGCATAATTGCCGCTAATACAGCTAAAATGGCTAGCTTGGCATTTTGTAGGCCATTTTTTTATGAGGTTAACCCTATGTATGCGGTCATAAAAACCGGCGGCAAACAATATCGTGTTGCTCCCGGCCAAAAAATTAAGGTAGAACAGATACCGGCAGACATTGGGCAGGAAATTACGCTAGACCAGGTTTTATCGGTAGGCGAAGGCGAACAAATTCAAGTTGGTACGCCTTTTGTTGCCGGCGCAGTGGTCAAGGCAACGGTTCTTGCGCAAAGTCGTCACGAGAAAATCCGGGTCTTTAAAATGCGTCGTCGTAAACAATACCGCCGAACCTACGGCCACCGACAGCGCTACACCGAACTTCGTATCGACGAGGTTTCCGCTTAAGCAGCCCGGCTTTCAGGAGTTCATCATGGCACAGAAAAAAGGCGGCGGCTCAACGCGAAACGGTCGCGACTCTCAAGCAAAACGCTTGGGCGTTAAAGTATTTGGCGGCCAATCTATTAACGCCGGCGGCATTATTGTCCGCCAACGTGGCACTAAATTTCACCCCGGCCGCAATGTCGGCATCGGCAAAGACCACACCCTTTACTCATTGGTTGATGGTAAAGTGCAATTTGGTAGCAAAGGCTCTTTAAACAAGCGCACTGTCTCGGTTATCGACAACGAATAAAACCGAACTATTTTGCGTGCAAAAGCCCTGCCACTCGGTAGGGCTTTTTTGCTTTAAAATCAGCGTATTACCACAGAGAGTACTCATCATGAAATTCGTAGACGAAGCGACCATCGACGTCATCGCGGGCAAAGGTGGCGACGGCGTGGCCAGCTTTCGCCGCGAAAAGTTCATCCCCAAAGGTGGGCCTAACGGTGGCGATGGCGGCCGCGGAGGCAGCATTTATGCCCGCGCCGACCGCAATACCAACACTCTTTCCGATTTCCGCTACCGCCGCATCCATCGGGCAAAAGCAGGCGAAAATGGCCGCAGCAACGACCAATACGGCGCTGCCGCCCCCGACATCATCCTGCGCGTTCCCGTAGGCACTATTTTCTACGATGCCGAAACCAACCAACAGCTTTTCGATCTTAATCGCGATGGCGAAAAAGTATTATTAGCGGCTGGCGGCAGTGGTGGGCTTGGTAATTTGCATTTCAAATCAAGCACCAACCGTACACCTCGGCAGTTTACCCACGGCAAACCCGGCGAAAAAAAGCGTCTGCGGCTCGAGCTTAAAGTGTTGGCCGATGTCGGCTTGCTTGGTCTACCCAATGCCGGCAAGTCAACCTTTATCCGAAAAGTGTCTAATGCACGCCCCAAGGTTGCCGATTACCCATTCACGACGCTTACCCCCCAGCTTGGGGTTGTCGATAGCACCAGAGGGCGCAGCTTTGTTATTGCCGATATCCCAGGCCTAATTGAAAGTGCTTCCGAAGGCGCAGGGCTTGGCCACCAATTTTTACGGCACCTCGCGCGCACGCGGGTGCTGCTGCATTTAATCGATGTCTCTAGCATCGACCCTGATATCGATGTGGTCAAACAAGCCGCCGATAACGCTCGTGTTTTAGTTAACGAGCTGAAACTATACGACCAAAAACTCTACGACAAGCCAAGGTGGTTGGTGCTTAATAAAGTCGATATGGTCGAAAACCCCGACGCTTTGCAAAAAGAAATCTGCCAAGAACTTAACTGGCAAGGGCCTGTTTATACAATTTCAGCGCTTAGTGGCCAAGGGGTCGAAACCCTAGTTAACGATCTCCAAAACTGGCTCGATAGCCAAAACCCCGATCTCTCTGCCCAACAACCCACAATTAGCCCCGACGACCCACGTTTTCAAAACAGTGCCGGCGCCGACAATCCTCGTTTTTCTAGCGGCACCCCCGACTAACCCGAATTTTCTTAGCTAAACACTAAGCCATACATTTTACGAAATCATGCCACGTAGCACTCCACAAACTTCTGTCGTTAAAGATGCCGAGCGTTTAGTTGTTAAAGTTGGTTCGTCGCTTGTTACCAACGAGGGTAAAGGGCTTGACCACCAAGCCATTACCGGATGGGCCGCGCAAATTGCCAAATTGCACCAAGGGGGCAAGCAAATTGTTTTAGTTTCGAGTGGCGCTATCGCCGAAGGCATGGCGCGTCTGGGCTGGACGCAGCGCCCCAATGCCATGCACGAACTCCAAGCGGCTGCAGCCGTTGGCCAAATGGGTCTTATTCAAGCCTACGAAGTAGCCTTTGCCAAGCATGGCATT
>DATGSD010000124.1:0-9648 GCA_035302965.1 Burkholderiaceae bacterium
GCTCCAGAAGCTTTGGTTAGCCAGGTGCTCGCCCGTCTTAACGAGCTTGGCGCAGCTTCGGTTCGTACCTTGCCTGGCGTTGAAGAAAACGTCGCTTTTCCACTGCCGCGCGAGCTTTCGCGTAAAATTGCTAATTGACGAGTATTCTGGCGCTGGCAGATGCTTTAGCTCCAGAAAATTTTTTGCTCTGGCTAATGTTTTAGCGACAGCAATATAGGCCAACAAAAAAGCCCTGCGCTTAAACCCCCAGGGCTTTTTTTTGTGGCTATCGCTACGCCACTTCGCTATTGAATTACGCCAAAAAATTAACGCGCCATGTTTTGTACACGTTCCATGAGCTGTGGGTCGGCTTGGACGGCTTGGTTGATACCATTAAATTCGTCAACCGACATACCTTCATTTTGTACCGCCTCAACCATTTTCTCGTCAGCTTCGCGATAAATTTCTTGCTGCTCTTGCTGATCGTCTGTGGCTTGCAACTTTGGCGTGTATTCGCTAGAGATTGCGGCCACTTGCTTAGAAGCGTTAACAAACTTCTGAAGCTGCGAGTCGCTGTATTCGGTGGTAGCCGGAGCGGCTTGTTGTGCAGGAACTTCGGCTTGCTGGGCAACAGCGGCACCGCTAGCCAGTGCTGTAGCAAGAAAAGCGGCAGAGATTGTCGCGGTGATCCGATACTTCATTTGTACTCCTTTCGGGTTTGATTTGTACGCCCCCAATGATGACAAGCCCCTACTGCTTTTCAAGCTTAGTAACCGTTTTATAGTAAAGTTACATATTCTTAATAAGCGTTAGTAACTACTTACATGTGACGTATTTGCTGCTATAGGGCATGGTGTCAAGGGTGTAGTACGATACGGAGCGGGTTCATTCGTTTTTTGTAACTTGGGCGTTTTTCATTATTTTTGTCGCTTTGCTTACTAATCTATGAATATTGCGTCACTCGAAGATGATCTTTCCCAGGCTCGGTTTATTTGTCATTTACTCGAGCAAGCTGGGCATAGTTGCGCCTCGTTTCAAACGGCTAAAGCATTATTAGCCGTTTTGCAAAAATCACAACCTTTCGATTTACTTTTAATCGATTGGGAATTACCCGATTTAAGTGGTTTAGAAGTGCTTCGGTGGGTGCGCAGTAATATAGGCTACGACTTACCGATTATGTTTATTACTCAGCGTTCCGGCGAAGAACATTTAGTAGAAGGTCTACAAGCCGGCGCAGACGACTATATGGTTAAACCCATACGCGGCCCAGAGCTCTTGGCAAGGGTTAATGCGCTAACCCGCCGTCAGCGTTTACACGATGTTAACGATGGTCAGTCGTTTGAGCTGGGGCCTTACAGGGTTGATGCTAGTGCCAAGAAAATCTATTTAAACGGGCAAGAAATTGCTTTGGCTCGTAAAGAGTACGATTTAGCGGCTTTGTTTTTGCGTAACCCCTCACAACTTTTTTCGCGTGAGGTGATTAGCAACTTTGTTTGGAATCGCGAAATTCCTGCAACTTCGCGCACAATCGATACGCATTTGTCAAACATTAGGCAGAAGCTAAATCTGCGTCCGGCCAATGGCGTGCGTTTAGTCGCTTCTTATGCCTTGGGTTACCGTCTCGAATTAATTGAAGACATAACCGAGTCTTAACCGAGTTGCTTATGCGTTTTTCGAATGTCGTTTTTGGCCTTGTTATTTCTTTTCTATCGGGTTGGGTGGGGGTAGTCGGAGCGCAACCAACGGGTGCGGTCGATGATCACTTTACCTACCGCGTTGAAGCCGGAGATACCTTAGGCGAATTGTCAGAGCGCTACACGCTTAATTGGTCAAATTGGCAACGATTACAGTCAATTAATCAAATCTCTGAAGATACTCAATTGCCAATAGCACGCGAATTGCGCATTCCTTTTTCTATGATCCCCGAGGTAGCGGCTTTGGCGACGGTTAGTTCTTTACGAGGTAGCGCTGTAAGTAATGGCAAAACCTTAAGCGAAGGCGCTACTTTAACGGAAGGGCAAATTTTAGAAACCGACGAAGCGTCTTTTGTTACGCTGACTCTGTCAGACGGCACACTACTCACAATACCACCGCAGTCTAAGCTCGAATTTACCCGTTTACGTTCTTTCGAAAAAGAAGACTTAATCGACGCAATTATTACTATTACTGAAGGAAGCCTCGAGGCGGTAGTGGCGCCTGAAGGTCAAGGTGTTGGGCGTTTCGAAATTCGCGGTCCGGCCAGTGTTACTGGTGTAAGAGGCACACGATTGCGGGCGCATACAGGGCAAAGTGGTAGTCGCACCGAATTATTAACCGGGGTGGCGCAGGTAAATACGCAGCAATCTGGTTTGTTTCGATTGCAAGAGGCGCAAGGTCTAGTGGTCGATGCTGGCGGCTCCGCAGTTGGGCCAAAAGCCCTGTTGCCGGCGCCGCAAATTGGCGAACCCCACCGTGGGCCTTCCGGCTGGGAGCTTGCCTTCGAACCGCTTGAGGGCGCCGTTGCCTATATCGTGACGGTAGCCCGTCAAGAATCGGGAAGCTTCGCGGTGTCGCAAAAACGCATTGCGGCTAGTCCTGCGCGTTTTAATGCCCCTGGGCCGGGCGACTGGTATGTACTTGTTCGCGCAGTTGATGCGCAAGGCCTTGGCGGCTTAGAGGCAGCTGCACGTTTCCCGGGGCGTTTGGTTTTGCAAACCTCTGACGGCTCGCCAGTGCTAACCGCTGCGGGCGACTACGTTACTTTGAGCGATTAACTAGGCTTTTTAGACTTAGTAGTACCTAGCGACTAGTGGCTCTCAAGAGGCTTTGAATGTCCGATCAACACAAATCTGACGCGGTTTTTATTCAAAGCCTCAATTCGCGTATTGCTACCGAATGGCGTTGGTTTGTTGCAGGCATAGTTTTGCTCACGGCCGTGCTAACTATTTGGGGCAACCAGCTGGGCTTAAGCCGATTAAATAACGTCTTGTACGACTTTGCACTTATTAGTAGCCGCGGCGACGCTTCGCCGCAAGACGTTGTTATTATTAACATCGATGATGCTAGCATTGAAAAGCTAGGCTATTGGCCCTGGCGTCGCGCAACACACGCCGCATTGCTTGCACATTTACAAGACGCCCGTGTCGTTGGGTTTGACCTTCTTTTCCCGGATATTAACCCTTCGTATCCACGAGACGATGATCTTTTAGCGGCGGCTATTGGTGAGCATGGCCGTGTCGTGTTGGCTGAGTATATCGACCCTGATAGCGGTTTAACCATTAAACCTTTGCCTAAGCTTGCGCGCATGGCTGCACAACGTGGCGTGGTAAATACGATTATTGACGATGACGGTTTAGTGCGTCGGGTGCAGTTGCAGCCCTCCGATGGTAAGCAAACTTCTTTGCATTTTTCTTCGGCAGTTTATGCTGCAGGTCAAGAAAAAAGTAGCGTCGCCACACCCGCGGGTCAGTTGTCGAGCCCGAGTGACTTATTGACTACTGAAGCGGGTGAAAGCGCTTCGAACCATGCTGAACTAATAGCACCTACTGCGCTTTTAACGCCTAGCTTGTATTTAATCCCTTATGTAGGGCGTGCTGGCAGTTTCCCTATGGTGTCCTACCACCAGGTCTTAAGTGGCCAAATTCCGGCTGAAACTTTTAAAGATAAATATGTTCTGGTGGGTGCTTGGGCAGCCGGCATGGGCGACGTGTTTTCTGTACCAACCAGTTTTCAGGGCCAGCCCATGGCCGGGGTTGAAGTATTAGCGAATAGTTTGCAAGCGCTACTTAGCGATCGTTGGATTTATCTCCCTCCCTTATGGGCTTCATTACTGTTTGCGCTAATTCCGGTGCTTGTTATTTGTTTGGGTTTGCGTCGGGTTTCGCCACGTCAGGCTTTTTTTGGCAGCTTGCTAACCATCGTTTTTATTTTGCTGGCTAGTTTTATTAGTCTGCGCTTTTTTTCGTATTGGTTTGAGCCAGTTGCCGGCTTAATTGGCGTTATGCTGGCTTACCCGTTATGGAGTTGGCGTAGCCAAGAAGCCGCTCTTTGGCATATCGATCGCGAGCTACATCGACTTGATAAAGATAATTTGTTGATAGGTCAAACGCTACGTAGCGACGAAAAAAGGCTTTTTGACCGCTCGTTACCTGCGCGCATACAAGCCTTGTACAAAGGGGTTGGGATGTTACGCCGAGCCGTGCGACAACGCGAAGAAACATTGCGTTTTCTTTCTCATGACATGCGTTCACCCCAGAGCGCAATTTTGGCCTTAACGCAATTACAGCGCGATAAAACTCTCGCTTTGCCAGAGCCTGAGGTTTACGATCAAATTGATCGCTATGCCCATACTACACTTGGGTTAGTTGACGGTTTTGTGCAATTTGCCAGAGCCGAGTCGGTTGGTTTGCAATTGCGCCCAGTTAATTTAGTCGATTGCTTACATGAAGCATGTGACAGTCGTTGGCCTCGTGCCCAAGCCAAGCAAATGAGTATCGATTTTGAACCCCTGCGCTCGGTTGCCTGGGTCGAAGCCGACGAACAGATGTTGCTTCGGGTGTTTGGTAATCTATTGGATAACGCGATTAATTACAGCCCTGCGGGTACAAATATTCACTGTCGTCTTGTTTTACAAGAGCCATTTTGGCTGGTTACTATTAGCGACGAGGGCGAGGGAATTGCCCCAGACGACCTTAAAAACATCTTTTTACCGTTTTCAAGAGGGCAGCATTCGCCAAGCAAGCAACCCGAAGGTAGCGGGCTTGGTCTGGCTTATGTTTATGCTGTTGTTAGCCGTCTGCAAGGCGAGGTCGATGTTGACAGCACCTTAGGTGTGGGAAGTACGTTTTTTATTCGTTTGCCAGTTCTTTATGTCGACGAGTAATGTTTATTGCTTTAACGAGGTTTATTAATGTCGAGTGTTGTTGTGGAAGCTGATCGTGTGGCTTTGGTTGACGAGGCCATCGAAAGTCGTCAGTCAATCCGAGCGTTTTTATCAAAGCCGGTTAAGCGTCAGATTATTCACGATATTTTGAGAGTGGCAAGCCGAGCACCATCGGGGTCGAATATCCAGCCCTGGAAAACCTATGTCTTACAAAATCAGCCCTTGGCCGATTTAATTGATAAAGTTTGCCAAGCACATGACGCGGTGCGAGCTGACCCAAGTTTACGCGAGCGTTACCAAGAACCTTTTTCTTATTATCCTGAAAATTGGTTTGAGCCTTATCTAGGCCGAAGACGCGAAAACGGGTGGGGGCTATATGGTTTGCTAGGAATTAAGCGCGGTGAAAAAGAGAAAATGCACGCACAGCATCAGCGCAATTTCCGTTTTTTTGATGCGCCCGTTGGTTTAGTTTTTACGGTGAATAAGGCGTTGGGGCAGGGCACCTTAATCGACATAGGGGGGTATATGCAAAATATTATGACGGCGGCACGGGCTCGAGGTTTAGACACTTGTCCGCAGGCCGCCTGGAACCCGTTCGAGTCGATAGTGCTTAGGCAAATTGGTGCCCAGCCCGATGAAACCTTGGTTTGCGCAATGGCTTTAGGCTGGGCCGACCCTGCTGCCAAAGTCAATACCCTTCGTACGCCACGCGAGCCGGTGGAGAATTTTACCGTTTGGTGCGACTAACTTAAATAGATGTTTTTTATAAATTTTGAGTTGGCGCAAAAAGAGCTGTGATCATCAATGCTTTTAGTTGGCAGGCACCGTTCACGGCAGTAATATGACTAGCAGCGTTGTACAAGAAATGCTAAATAAACAGGGGGCTTAGCGATGTCCGCTTATAAATATGGTTTGCCGCTTAATTTTCAAAAATGGTTAGATGACAATGCCGAGGCTTTAAAGCCGCCAGTAGGCAACCAGCAAATTTGGGCGGATGGTGATTTTATCGTTACCGTTGTGGGTGGTCCTAACCAGCGCACCGATTTCCACGACGATCCACTCGAAGAATTTTTTTATCAGTTCAAAGGGAATGCTTGGCTGTTGATGCACGACAACGGCAAGTACGATAAGGTCGAGCTAAAAGAAGGCGATATTTTTTTAATGGCGCCCCATGTGTTGCATTCGCCACAGCGCCCCGAGAAAGACAGCCTATGTTTAGTAATCGAGCGTGCGCGTCCGCAGGGCTATAAAGATGGTTTTCAGTGGCATTGTGCAGCCTGTGGCTCGTTAATCAAACGCCTCGAAGTACAGTTGCAAAGTATTGTCGACGACCTGCCGCGTCTTTATGAAGAATTTTACGAGTCCGACGACGCTAGCCGTACCTGCACAAAGTGTGGCGAAGTTCATCCTGGGCGCGATTATCAAGCGTGGCATAAACGCTTGCTCGAAACCGGTAACTTAAAAGCTTAAGTCGTATTTTGCCTATGCCTACGCTCGAAATTTAAGCCTTCAAACAATTAAGCCTCGCTTCGTTGTTTGCGCTTAAACGCAGCTAGTCGCTACGACCCTTATTCAAAGTCTCAACGTTTTGTACAAACCATACGGGCTTGAACAATCATAAAGAGCGGAATGTTAGGCGTTTGTTTTCAGAATGGGTTTGCTGATGCTTATCTTTTGAAACTCTTACAGGCACCCGTGTTTTTTATTAGTTTTTTTGGTATTAGCTATGATCCGACGACGTAAAATCGATATGCACGCCCACCATTTTCCGCGTATTCAGCAGCAAGACGCCGCGCAGTTAGATCCAAAAACTGGACCATGGTTGCGTATCGACGCTTCTGGGAAAACAGGCCAGATTATGGCTGGCAACGAGCCTTTCCGGCCTATTAATCAAGTGCTCTGGGATGGCGAGGCGCGTTTGGCCGAGATGGATGAACACGGTATCGATATTCAAATTAGCTGCGCCACCCCCATTATGTTTGCCTATAGTGCCAAAGCCGAGATTGCCGCCGATTGGGCTCAACGCATGAATGATCTCGGACTCGAATTTGCTCAAGCTAACCCGAATCGCCTAAAAGTAATGGCTCAAGTGCCGCTACAAGATCTCGATTTGGCCTGCCAAGAAGCATCGCGTGCCAAGGCCAGTGGTCATGTGGGTGTTCAGATTGGCAACCATTTGGGCGACCACGATATGGACTCGCCGCTGTTAGTCGATTTTTTAAGCCATTGTGCCCACGAAAACATTCCGGTTCTTGTCCATCCATGGGATATGATGGGCGGGCCTAATCGCATGAAAAACTGGATGCTGCCATGGCTGGTAGCCATGCCCGCCGAAACCCAATTAAGTATTTTGTCGCTTATTTTATCGGGTGCTTTCGAGCGTTTACCCAAATCTTTAAAACTCTGTTTTGCGCATGGTGGTGGCTCTTTTGCCTTTTTACTGGGCCGCGTTGATAACGCCTGGACGCATCGTGACATCGTTCGCCAAGACTGCCCTAATAAACCTTCTAGTTACGTTGATCGTTTTTATGTCGACAGTGCGGTTTTTGATCACGGTGCCCTCGAATTACTTTATAAAGTGATGGGTGCCGAACATGTTTTATTGGGTACCGATTACCCATTTCCGCTTGGCGAAATGCAACCAGGAGCGTTGGTTGAAGGCGCTGATTTTCTTGACGACGAAAAAAAATCAGCCATATTAGCTGATAACGCCGAGCGCTTCTTTAGCCTATAAGAGTAGCCAGGCAATTTGTTTTTGTTTAACTGGCTAAGCGATTAAACCAGCTCATTTTATCGCTTGTTTGGTGGTAATACTGTTCGTACTACTTAGGCAAGTGTATAGTAAAAGCTCATTTTCTGAAGTTAACGTAGGTTAAGCACATCAAAATATCAAAAAGAAGGTCTTCGATGTTTGGGCAATAAGGGCTAACGAGGTAAGTAAAAACCGATGGTTTCGGTTAAATTAATACTCGTTACGTGCTTTTAAGCAAAATGTATCAAAAAATAACACACAGGAGGCAACATGAAAAAGTTTCTTACCATCTCCGCGTGCGCTGTGGCTATGGCTTTTGGCACAACCGCCGCGCAGGCAGAAGTTAAAGTTGGCTTTATGTCAACGTTGTCGGGCCCTGCAGCTGCTTTAGGGCAAGACCAGTACGATGGCTTCATGCTGGCGCTCGAGCATCTTGGGGGCAAGCTCGGAGATACCGACACCGTTATCATTAAAGAAGACGATCAACTCAAACCCGATCTCGGTGTGCAAAATGTTCGTAAGCTAATCGAACGCGACAAAGTCGACCTCATTACCGGTATTACGTTTTCTAACGTCATGATGGCTATTGCCAAGCCGGTCGAAGAGTCTGAAACATTCTTAATCAGCTCTAATGCAGGCCCTGCGCCCTTAGCTGGCGAGCAATGTAGCCCTTATTTCTTCTTTACCTCGTGGCAAAACGATAACCAAGCCGAAGTTATGGGCGAGTATGCTAACCAAAAAGGTTACGAAAATGTCTACATGATGGCGCCTAATTACCAGTCGGGTAAAGATCAGCTCGAAGGCTTTAAGCGCTTCTACAAAGGCAATGTAATTGGCGAGGTTTACACGCAAATTAATCAACCCGATTATTCTGCCGAAATCGCTCAATTGCAGGCTGCTAACCCTGACGCCGTTTATGTGTTTTACCCCGGCGGCATGGGTGTAAACTTTATTAAGCAATTTAACCAGGCTGGTTTGCTGGGCAAAATTGCCTTGGTGTCGGCATCAACTGTCGATGGCACAACCTTGCCAGCACTACAAGAAACTGCTTTAGGCGCTATTGCTGGTACGTTCTGGGGCCCCGACTTCGACAACCCAACAAGCAAAAAATTTGTCGAAGACTTCGAAGCCAAATACAATCGCATCCCGTCGCAGTACGCTGCCCAGGCTTACGATTCTGCGCTTTTAATCGACAGCGCCTTACGTAAAACCGGCGGTAGCACCAAAGATAAAGAAGCCTTCCGCAAGGCACTCGAAGAGGCCGACTTTACCTCTGTGCGGGGCGACTTTAAATTTGGTAATAACCACTTCCCCATACAAGATATGTATGCCTTCGAAGTGGCCAAAGATGACAAAGGGCGTGTGTCGCTTAAAACGATAGCAAAGCCACTTACCGATCATCGTGATGCCTACCACACCGAGTGCAAACTATAAGCCTCTTATCAGTTTAATTAACTGAGTTCACGGCATTAATAATAGGGGCCAGACTGCTTTTTTGCTGGTCTGGCCCATTGTTTATGTAACCGGAAGTTACTCGGCCCATGACACTTAACCTACTTCTTACGCAACTCCTAAACGGGGTTCAATTTGGCATCTTATTATTTTTAATGGCTGCCGGCCTTACCTTGGTATTTGGCATCATGAGCTTTATCAACTTGGCGCATGGTTCCTTATATATGTTTGGGGCTTATTTTGCCGCTGTAGGGTATTCGTTAAGCGGCTCGTTTTTGGTAGCTATATTGGTTGGTTTTGTTGCACCCTTCATTATCGGGGGGCTTGCCGATGCCTTAGGTTTATCTGTTTTGCATAGGCGTGATCACCTCGATCAAGTATTAGCCACTTTTGGCATCGTTATTTTCTGTAACGAGTTAGTGCGTGTTATTTGGGGTACCGCGCCTATTTTTATGGATTCCCCCAGCTGGTTAAGTGGTTCTATCCCACTGTTTCAACTTAGCTATCCAAGCTACCGCTTCGCGATTATCGCGGCGGGTTTAATTGTTGGCCTTATTTTATATTTACTCATCGAGCGCACTCGTATTGGCATGCTTATTCGCGC
>DATGSD010000125.1:0-5407 GCA_035302965.1 Burkholderiaceae bacterium
TATTTGGTTTGTTCACGTGATTAGGTTTTGGGTGATTGCTACTTACAAAATACCAGAAACAATCGGAGACTTCGATTATTTTCCGCCCCACGAGTCGCGCAAGGTAACGGCACGGTTAATAACGGGATACTCGACTGTAGAATCGATAGGATCGGCAACAAAATAGCCGAGGCGCTCAAACTGCCAGATTGCCCCAGGTTTGGCTACGGTGTTTGGTTCTAACCAACCATCGACGGTTTCGAATGATTTCGGGTTTAGCACTTCAACAAAGTCTTTATCGCCTGCATCGGGGTGAGGGTCTGAGAATAGACGATCGTACAGCCTAATTTTTGCTGGAACGGCGTGTTCGGTGCTAATCCAGGTAATTGTGCCGCGCACTTTTATCCGGCTTGCGCCGGGGGTGCCGCTTTTGGTGTCGGGGATGTATTCGGCATGGACTTCGGTAATGCGGCCATTTTCGTCGCGGTTAAAACCCGTGCACTTGACGATGTAGCCGTAGCGTAACCTGACGGTGTTGCCGGGATACAAGCGGAAGTAGTTTTTTGGCGGTTCGGCTTCGAAATCGTCGCGTTCAATCCAGAGTTCGCGTGTAAACGGAAACTCGCGCTGGCCAAGCTCGGGCTTGTGTGGATGCACAGGAGCGTGACAGAGCTCGGATTCGCCGCTTGGGTAGTTGGTAATAATAAGTTTTAGCGGGTCGAGAACGGCGACACGGCGCTCGGCACGTGGGTCGAGATCGTCTCGTAGGGCTTGCTCGAGTACACCGTAATCGATGCGTGAATCGGCCTTAGAGATACCGACGCGTTCGCAAAACAAGCGGATTGACTCGGGTGTATAGCCGCGTCGTCGCAAACCCGCCAATGTGGGTAAGCGGGGGTCGTCCCAACCGTTAACGTGGCCTTCTTGAACTAAAACATTAAGCTTGCGTTTGCTGGTAATGACATAGGTTAGGTTAAGGCGAGCAAACTCGTATTGGCGGGGCAGTGGTTGATCGAGCTGATCGAGCTCGACTAGGCGTTCGAGAATCCAGTCGTAGAACGGCCGTTGGTCTTCGAATTCGAGAGTGCAAAAACTATGGGTAATGCCTTCGAGCGCATCTTCGACCGGATGGGCCCAGGTGTACATGGGGTATATACACCAATCGTCGCCAGTACGATGGTGTGTTGCATGTCGGATGCGATAAAGCACTGGGTCGCGCATATTAATATTGGGCGAACCCATATCGATTTTGGCGCGCAATACCATGCTGCCATCGGGGTGCTTACCATCGCGCATCTCGTGCAATAAGGCCAGCGATTCTTCGACGGGCCGGTCGCGCCAGGGCGAGTTTGTGCCTTTTTCGGTTAAAGTGCCGCGGTTTTCTCGAATTTCGTCGGCACTTTGTTCGTCGATATAAGCATGGCCGGCTTTAACCAGTTCGACGGCAAAATCGAACATATAGCCAAAATAATCGGAGGCGAAGTAAAGATTGTCTTCGTCTTGATATTTCCAGCTATAACCTAGCCATTCGACAGCCTCGATAATGCTTTTAACGTATTCAGCTTCTTCTTTTTCGGGGTTGGTGTCGTCAAAACGCAAATGACAAGCACCGTTGTACTCGAGCGCCAAACCAAAATTTAAGCAAATGCTTTTGGCATGGCCTATATGTAAATAGCCATTGGGCTCGGGGGGAAAGCGAGTACGAATAGGTGCGGGGTCGGGGTTGGCCTGTCGTTGAACCGAGGCCGGCCCAGGTCGGCCTGCCCAAGGTTTATTGGCGTAAGTGCCTTTGGCGAGGTCTTTTTCGATGATTGTGCGCAAAAAATGCGACGGCGTGGTTGAGGAGGAAGTGGTGTTCATGCGCAAATCTAAGCTAAAAGGACGAAGTAAATGCAAGCAAGCAATTGCCTGCTTGTTAAGGTAAAGTTAGCAAGTTGACCTGCTTATTTTGCCATGGTCTGGTGGGCGGTTTCAGAAAAGCAGGCCGATCTTGGTTTAAAAGGGGGGTGTAAGTGGCTTTGTGGTGTTTCATCTCGGGGCATCTCGCTCTACACTAGGCACCATTATGACAAATACCACAATTTGGCTTTCGCAAATACAGTTTTTATCAAGCGTAGGCGTGATGGCGATGTTTTTCGCCATCGAGCTGGGGCTGATTTGGGTATTGCTAGGCTTTAAGTTGGGTTTGCATTTTGGCAAAAGTACGGGCTGGCGCGACGCCTACCGACTTTGGGTGCGTATTTATGCAATTGCAGCTATTTTAGCGCTTGCAGCTAGCATCCCGGTATTTTTGCAGTTAGGTAGCTTGTGGCCGCAACTTAGTGCGGTAGCCGGCGATATCGTCGGCCCTTTGCTTGCGGCGGCTGTGGTAACAACCTTTGTTGTTAAATCGTGTTGTTCTGGCGTGGTGCTGTTCGGCATGCAGCGCTTTACTCCCTGGCTACATACCTTATTTGTTTTCTTATTGGCGGCAGGTACTTTTTTGGCCGCATTTTGGCTTATTGCTTTGCAATCGTGGATGCAAGCGCCAGCCGGTGCCGTGTTAAGCAATGGCTACTACCAAGCCGTCGATTGGGTTGCCGTAATTTTTAACCCCTTGTTAAGTTGGGTGTTATTTTGGTTTTTGGCCACAGCGTTTGCGGCTACGGGCTTTTTGCTTATGGGCACGAGTGCCAGCCAGTCGCTCCGACACCCATCGGCCACCGGCGAGCGCTTGGCCTTTGACAGCGGCTTAATTTTGACCTTGGCATCTAGTTGCCTGCTGTTGCTTAGTTTGTTGGGCTACAGCTATGCCGTTGCACCCTATCAACCGGCAAAAGCAGCCGCCACAGCTGCTTATTGGGATTCTTCTTCGCCACCGCGGGTTGTGGTTTTTGCTTGGCCCGATCAAACGCAGCGGCGTAATAAAGCTAGCTATCAGTTTTCGACTGGCCTGGCTCATCAGTGGGTGGCGCACGATGCCGAGGGCCAACGCCTTGGCTTAGATCGGCTGGCTGGTATGCATCCCCCTGTTGCTATTACTTTTTGGTCGTTTCGTCTCGCGGTTTTTGGCAGCTTGTTAGCTATTTTTTACTGTCTATTTATTGCGCGCCAACGGCGGCGACACAAGGGGCAAGCGAGTTTGCTATCAAAGCGCTGGAGTCGACGTGTATCAGCTACAAGTTACATTGGTTGGCTATTTGTGGTTGTCTCGCTTGTGTATATGTGGCTAGGAAACGCGCCCTACGTTATTGGCAATGCCATTACACAAGTGCAGCTGTTAGCCGATAATGCCTGGCCACAATTATTGTTAGGTATTTTGGCCACAGCGGCAGTTGCTGTTGTGCTTGTGCTTGGCTTTTCGCGTTTGGCGCATTATTTTGCCTTGTTCGGCGTGGTTCCAATTACACGTCACCGAGGGCGGGCATGATTGACACTTTGGTTACCTTGTTAGGGCTAGAAGCACACGACCCACGTTTTTGGATGCCTTTGCTTTTTGCCGCAGTGCTATTAATTATTATCGTTTGTGGCAGTGTATTCGAAGGCCTCGATACCGGCGTAGGCTGTTTAAGCCTTATTGCCCCGCCACCTCTACAATCTCGTATGTTGTCGCTTTTAGGCCCGTGGCGCGATGCCAATAGCTATTGGTTGCTGTTGGGCCTAGGGGTTTTATTTGCCGCCTTCCCGGGTGCTTGGGCGAGTATTTTTGGCCGCTTATATCTGCCACTAATGTTGCTGGGTCTGGGGGTTTTATTGCGCACAAGCGCCTACGAATTGCGTGCCAGAGCCCCTCACACTATGCAGGCGTATTGGGCTCGGGTTTTTGGGCTTGGGTCGTTGCTGTCGGCTTTTTCGCAAGGTTGGGTTTTAGCTCGTATAGTTGCTGGCCCGGCCCAAACCACCAGCATTTTATTTAGCTTATTGTTGGGTTTGTGTGCGCTTGCTTGGTTTTGTTTGCTTGGCGCCACGTGGCTAATTATGCGTGAGGGTGGGGCTTTGCGTGCTCGAGCTGCACTATGGGCACGTTCTAGCATTTACTTAGCCGCAGCCGGGGTTACTGCTCTTTCGGTTGTGTTAGCGTTTAGCAATACCGGTGTTTACCTTAAATGGACAGAAGGCTTAAAATGGCCTCGAATTATCTCTTTATGGCTGCTTTTGCTTTTTTGTTTTGTTGGTCTAGACATGGGGCTACGACGCTTAACCACAGCAAGTCTACGCTTTACCTCGTTACCCTTTGCCACTGTTTTGTTCGTGTTTTTGGTGCTGGTAGGCGGCCTTATTTACAGCTTCTTCCCGTATTTGGTTTTAGACGAAATGACCATTTGGGACGCGGCAGCCAGCACGAGTTCGTTGCGTTTTGTAATTGGGCTGGCTTTGGTCGCTTTGCCTGTCGCCTTGGTGTTTAATGGTTGGGTGTATCGCGGCTTTGTAGGTCGCTCAAAGCCCCCAGCTCAACCACGGTCGCCCTTCCATTAACTGTTTTAGCTTTCGTTAAAGTTGTGTTTTCTGATTAAGGGCAGGCCTAAACTAAACAAAAGGCGTTTAGCTGTTAATCTGGTCTAAAGGCAGGCTAACAATAACATTTAAGCCGCCACTAGTGGCTGTACTTAAGCGCAAGCTGCCGCCATGAGCTTCTGCAATCGCTTGGCATAGCGCTAGCCCCAACCCCACCGAACCTGTACGAGTACGTGCTTCATCTAGGCGCGAAAAAGGGCGTAGTGCTTCATTATATTGCTCCGCAGCAATTCCGCTGCCATGGTCGCTAACGCTAATCTGAGCCCGGTTTTTATGTTGTTCTAGTGTCACGTTAACCGGTGGTTTACCGTGGTTGAGTGCATTTGTAATAAGGTTGTCGAGTAAACGGCCAAGAGCCGTAGCATCGGCGTTGAGTCTCAAGGGTGTTGCCGGCCTGTTTAGGTCAATTTCACTACCCGTGTCTTGCCAAGTCTTTATTTTTTCAGCAAGCCATTCGTCGAGATCCATTGTTTCGAAGTGGTAAGAGCTGAGGTCAGAGCCGCGCACAAATTCAATAAATTGGTTGACCATGCGCTGCATGTCTTGAATATCATCTAGCAAGCCTTTTTTTACCGCATCATCGTCCAGCATTTCGGTGCGTAACCACATGCGCGACAAAGGCCCTTTTAAATCGTGTGGTAAACCAGCCAAGAGGGTAGAACGGATCGCTTGCTCTTGGGCCAAAGCGTCTAACATGGCGTTAAATCGCTGCGCCAAGGAACGGGTTTCTTGTGGCCCAGACGGGTTAACGCGCTCGGGCTTGCCGGCGGCGAGTTGGTCGGCGGCATTCGCTAGATGACGCAGGGGGCGTGTAATATGCCACGAGAACCCCGCACTGCACAGCAATAACAAACCCATGGCAGACAACCAAATAACCGCCATCGGAACAGGAAAAGGCGGTGCGAGCTGATCTAAAGGTATAACCAACCAATCT
>DATGSD010000126.1:0-3327 GCA_035302965.1 Burkholderiaceae bacterium
ATCGGCGCTCTTGTTGCGAATGGCAAAGGAGAAATCACAGAAATTAATCGCACTTTGCAAATCGCATTAGGCGCGGTTTCTCCGCGTCTTGTAAAAATACTCAGCAAAGACGAAACCCGCATCCGACTACCGTCAGGCCAACAAACGTCACTAGCAGCACTCATACGATACAAAGCCAATAAAACACGCCAGCTTGTACACCGCTTTGCCTTTACCTGGAAGCATCCTCGGGGTGATCAACAAGAGCTTTTAGCTATTGCTGCCCCCTTAGCTAACAACAAACGAGGTGTTGTTTTTACTATTAGTGACATCACCGAACAAAAGAAACAACAACAACACGAGCTTGAACAACAAGCAGCAGTTGCCCACGCTGCGCGCTTATCGCTGATGGGAGAAATGGCCACATCGTTAGCTCACGAAATTGGTCAACCACTAAATGCCAGCCAAAGTTATTTAAGCGGAGTACGCAATCATATTGCACAGCACAATGCTCTTGATAAGAACGTGCGTGAAGAGCTCTCGAATGCCCTAGACAAAGCTAGTTCGCATCTTGAACAAGCTGGCCAAATCGTTCGTAACATCCGCAATTTTATTTCACAACAACAATCGGAACCGAGTCCGATAAAAATCAAGCAACTTATCGAGCAAACACTTGACTTACTCGAGCTGCCGCTTCGCTCTGCCAACGTTACCGTCGAAATCGAATTCGATAAGCTCTACACGCAAGCCTCACCAACAATCTATGGCCAAGCCATAGAAATTCAACAAGTTTTAATCAATTTAATCATCAATGCCATCGACGCCATGGCCGACTTAGAGCCCGACAAAAAACGAATTGACATCCGTGTTTTTCTGCGCAGCATACATGAATTAACCTTGGATATCATCGATCAAGGCCCGGGGATACCGAGCAAAATATTACCGAAACTTTTTGATCCTTACATCACAACCAAAAAGAGCGGGCTAGGTATGGGGCTAATGATTAGCCGCAATATCATCGAGTGGCACGGTGGCAAGCTACATTTGCAATCGTCACCCGATGGCACATGTTTTCGATTCACACTACCCATTAACGACCCTAGGAGCTCAAGTCATGAATACCGTTAAAGTGTATCTTGTTGACGATGAACCTAGCGTCACCGAAGCAATTGTTTGGCTGCTTGAGTCGGTAAAAATTACGGCTCTCGCTTTTTCTTCAGCCACTCAATTTTTAAAAACCATGGACCACGAAAAAGGGCCAGCCTGCGCCGTAATCGATTTGCGCATGCCTGAAATGAGTGGCTTAGAGTTACAGCAGCGCTTAAATGAAACTCGCCATAAAAACATGCCGATAATATTTTTAACGGCTCACGGCGACGTACCCGCGGCGGTTAGTGCGCTACAAGCAGGCGCTCTCGATTTTTTACAAAAACCGTTTAACCCCAATACATTTTTAGAAAAAGTTCGACAAGCCATGCGCTTAGCCAAAGAAACGCACGAACGTACACAAAAAATCAAACAATTAAACGAATGCATTGAGACACTATCACCGCGCGAATATGAGGTGCTAGAAGGCTTGCTAGCAGGGCACACCAGCAAAGAAATTGCTCGTCAACTAGAAATCAGCCCCAAAACAGTAGACGTACACCGTTCAAATGTGTTGCGTAAAACAGGAGCCCACACAAGCCTCGAATTAATGCGCGCTTTAAGTGAACTGCGTTAACACAGTATCTGTTAGCCACATTAAAACCGCCCCACCCCAAACGGCGCAAGGTCAACGCTAGTTTTTCGCTGCGCCATTAAATCGGCGACGAGTTGCCCTGTTATCGCGCTCAGGGTTAGTCCAAGCTGGCCGTGGCCGAAGGCGCAAAATATGGACGGGTGGCCAGGTACGGCACCAATGGCTGGCAACGAATCGGGCAAGCCTGGGCGGTGGCCCATCCACGTACTTTTTATATGGGTATTTAACGACGGAAATATCCCTTGGGCAAAGCGCTGTAAAAAAGCGCTGCGGCTCGGGTTGGGTGGTGCGCTTAAACCGGCAAGTTCAACAAAACCAATCACGCGCAAGCCTTCGGTCATGGGCGAGATGGCCACATGGTGGTCGGCATCAACCACCACTCGCCCTAGCGGCAAGTTTTGATGCGGCAACATAATGTGATAGCCGCGCAGGCTTTCTAGCGGCACAGCCACACTCAGCAGGCGTAAAAGTTGTGCCGACCAGGCTCCCGCACAAACCACAGCCCGCGAAGCCTGTATGGTTTGTTCGGGCAAGTAGACGTTTACACCGTTTACAGACGACTCAATACGCCTAACTGGAGCTTGCACCACTTGGCCACCGTGCTTGGCCACATGCGCCACCAGGCCTTTAGTTAGCTGGTAAGGGCTGCGCACAATATCGCTTTGCGGCAGGTAATGGCCAAACGCAAATTTAGGATTCACTTCGGGCTCGAGCTGGAAAATATCATCGGCACGTAAGTCGTAAACCTCGATGCCTTTTTCGCGACGTAAAGCCATTTCCCAGTTAGCCGCGCGCATGGCTTGGTCGCTACGATACAAATACAGCTCGCCGCCGGTTTGCACCCACTGCGCCAAACCGGTGTCGTGTAAAACCACATCGTAGGCCTGGCGCGCTGGCTTTAATAAGGCGTAAAGCGCCTCGATATTATGTTTCAGCTGGCGCGGCCTTGCCTGTGCCGCCAAACGAAACAACCAAGGCATTAAGGCCGGCAAATACGGCCACGCCAGGCGCAACGGGCTTTTAGGGTCAAGCAACATGGCGGGGAAGCGCTTAAGCACCCCAGGCGTTGCCAAGGGAATAAAGCCTCCTGCATGCAAAAGCCCCGCATTACCAAACGAGCACGCCGTGCCCGGTTCTTGGCGATCAATTAACGTTACCGCCCAACCATCGCGCTGCAATGCCCAGGCCACGCACGCTCCGACAATGCCGGCACCAATTACCACAACGCTTTGGCGGGTTTTTTGTTGACTAGGCATAGCGTTATCTAAGTCGTTAAAACCGCAGCAATTTACTGCCTAACCCCGCCCGTCGAAGTGTCTTGGCTTTAGCACCTCGGGCTTTAAAAAATCTTTTTCGCCGGTGTTGTCGTGGTCGCCCAGCAAGCGCCCATCCACTTCAGTGCCGTATAGGGTGTTTTTATGAAAGGTTTCAAGATAGCGTTCGCGAGTTTGTTTAACATCGCCGGTGTAGCGGGGATCTTGCGGGCGCTCTTGGCTATTAATGTATTGGGCTAAATCCCAAGCTTCTTGATCGCTTAAAGTGCGCGGTTGGCCCAACGGCATATTATTTTGAATAAAAGCAGCCAAGGTAAACACCCTTGCCATGCC
>DATGSD010000127.1:0-6324 GCA_035302965.1 Burkholderiaceae bacterium
CGGGTTTAGGAAAACACCAAGAAGCCATAGAGGTTTATCGCAACATGACAATTAATTACCCCGAACTGCCCGAACCCTGGAACAACCTTGCTGCCGAATATGTACAACTTGGCCAACTCGACATGGCACGAGATGCCCTAGAAATGGCGCTTAACGCCCACCCCGATTACGCACCAGCCCACAATAATATGGGCCAAGTACAGTTACTACTTGCCGAACGCGCTTTTCGTCGGGCTAATGATCTGGGCCAAAAGGCCGCCGGCGACAAGGCAGAACAAACCCGCCGCCTCTTCGATTAAACTAAAACCAAATCAACCCGCCTTTTAGTTAAGCCCTTACCAAACACATCTTTAAACAGCAACACGCCACCATGATGCAACAACGTTTATTTCAACTGGTTTTTGCGCCGCTGCGGCGCGCTTTCGCTCTGGGTTTTCTAGCCGCCATTACCTTTAGCATTGCTCAGGGTAGCGCCCTGGCTCAAAACCCGTCCACTTCTTCTAAAGGCAACTCTTCCATGACTAACCCTGTACACGTTAAATTGGCGACCAATCACGGTGACATTGTCCTCGAGCTCAACAGCGAAAAAGCACCCAATACAGTCGAAAACTTTTTAAATTACGTTAACGATGGCTTTTACAATGGCACGATTTTTCATCGGGTTATCGATAATTTCATGATCCAAGGTGGCGGTTTCGTGCCCGGTATGCAACAAAAAGACACACAAGCACCGGTCGATAACGAAGCCGATAACGGTTTAAAAAATGAGCGCTACACGGTTGCCATGGCACGTACCAACGATCCGCACTCGGCCACGGCCCAATTTTTTATCAACGTCAACGATAACGACTTCCTTAACTTTACGTCCCCCACGCCAAGTGGTTGGGGCTATGCAGTTTTTGGCAAAGTCATTGAAGGCACTGACGTAATCGATAAAATTAAAAACGTCGAAACCGGTAGCCAGGGCTTCCACCAAGATGTCCCGCTCGAAGACGTCATTATCGAAGAAGCTATCGTTATCCAATAAATCAGCTGGTCTCATTCATTAGGCCGCTAGCTCAAAGAGCATGGCACAACAGCAATTACAAAAAATAAGTGAAACTGGCTGTATTTGGCTCGCGGCCGATATGCACTTGGGGCCTCACGCTCCTGCTACTTTGGCCGCCTTTCTCAGTTTTCTAGAAAGTGCGGCCCAACAAGCCAACGCTCTTTTATTGTGCGGTGATATTTTCGAGGTTTGGGTGGGCGACGATACGGCGCTACAAAACCCCGAACCATGGCTACAGACAACAGTTAACGCCCTGCAAACGCTCGCGCAACAAATTCCACTCTGGATTGGCCGCGGCAACCGCGATTTTTTAATGGGCCAAGCCTTTGCCCAACACCTGGGGGCAAAACTATTAGACGAAACGCTGTTATTGCCAACCCCATGGGGACGTTTATTAATTAGCCATGGCGACGAATACTGCACCGACGATGTCGCCTACCAACGTTTTAAGCGCTGGGTACGCAATCCTTTACTGCAAAGTACTTTTTTAGCGCTACCCCAAACATGGCGCCAAAAAGTTGCCCTCCTAGCACGACAAAAAAGCCAAGCTAGCTATGCAAAAAAAGGGGCCCATATTACCGATGTAAATCGGCAAACGGTTGCAAACACGTTTAGCCAACACGAAGCGCGAGCGCTGTTACATGGGCACACCCATAGACCTGGCTTGCACTATTACACCCTAGACAGCAAACCGCGAACGCGCTTGGTTTTACCCGACTGGAACTACGACACACAGCCGCACAAAGGCGGCTGGGCAGTGATTAATCGGCACGGCATCGAATTGCACTACTGGTGTGGCGTTAAGCACTAAGATAGCATACGCCAAACAATGGTTAACGCAGCGCCAGCCACAAGAACACAACAGCTCCTAAAGCGATGCGATACCAAGCAAATGGCCGATACGTATGGTGGGCGACAAAACGTAAAATTGCGCGAACCAAAAACAAAGCACTGATAAATGCGGCAACAAAACCAATGGCAATAGCGGTTGTTTGGTCGGCCGTTAACACTGTTCCGTGACGCCAGGCATCGTATACCGAAGCCGCTAGCATGGTCGGAATTGCTAAGAAAAAAGAAAACTCAGTGGCCGTTTTACGCTGGATACCAGCCAACATGCCGCCAATAATAGTGGCACCCGAACGCGACGTACCTGGCACCATAGCAAGGCACTGCGCAAAGCCTACCGCCAAGGCCTGCTTCCAAGTAATGGTTTCTAGGGTAAATGCCGTAGCTCGTTGTGAAGCAACCGAGTCGTCGGCATGCTTAGCGAAATGCGGCTTACGCTCAACCCACAACATAATTAAACCGCCCCCAACCAAGGTAACAACAAAAACCTCGGGATTATGAAAAAGCTGCTTAATAAACCCAATGATTAATGCGCCAATAATCGCCGCGGGTAGAAATGCAATAATTAAATTTCGCAAAAAGGCGATTTCGCTTTTTTCACCCGCTAAAACACCTCTAAACAACTGCCACAAACGGTCGCGAAATATCCACATGACAGCCAAAATAGCGCCAAACTGAATGACAACCTCGTAAACTTTGGCGTCGCCTGACGAAAAATTAATCCAGTCGCCCAAAATTAACAAATGAGCCGTACTTGAAACTGGAATAAACTCGGTTAAACCTTCGACCACGCCCAAAAAAAACGCCTTAGCATAAAACCACGTTAATTCAGTCATAACTACCTTATTTGCCCTTATTAAAAAATAACATACGGTGTTTACAACTCGGCATCGTCTTTATCGGGGGGCAAGCGCTCGATATTAACGGACGCAATTCGGCGTGCTTCAACACGCTGCACGGTAAACAAAAAATTGGCATAAGCGTGTTTTAGTTCGTAGCGATCGCCTGCCACTGGCAACTGACCAAAGCGCTCGAGCAAAAAACCCGCCAGGGTCGAATAGCCCTCTTCGTCATCAACTAAACCGTCGGTGTTTAGCAACTGCTCGAGGCGATGCAAATCGGCAGCACCATCAACCTGCCAATGGTTTTCATCGATTTGCACAATATCGGGGCTTTCATCTTCATCAGGAAACTCGCCAGCAATGGCCTCAAACACATCGATGGGAGTAACCACACCTTCGATTGCGCCAAACTCATCGGCCACGAGCACAAGCTGCCCCTTAGCCCGTTTCAGAGTTTCCATAACTTGTAAGATTTCGATGGATTCATGAACAATAATTGGCTCACGCAAGCGCGATAAACGAATCGATCCTTGCGTGATCAAATCGGCAACCATTTCTTTTGCACGACCGATACCAATAACTTCATCGATAGAGCCACGGCATACCGGAAAAAAGCTGTGAGGCGCCGAGACGATAGTTTGACGCAAAGTGTCGGCATCGTCGTTTAAATCGATCCAAGAAACATCGTTTCTGGGTGTCATAATCGAGGTAATCGAGCGGTCGGCTAAGCGTAAAACACCGCTAACCATGTGACGTTCTTCTTCGCGAAAAACTTGATCGGCTGTGGTTTCGTCGCCTGACTCGGCCACAGCATCTGGAGCATCGAGTGGGCGCTTGCCTAACATGCGCATAATCCCCTCGGCCGTGCGCTCGCGCATAGGGCGTCGAGCCTCGGCCAAACGTAGGTTACGACGCGCTAACTGGTTTAGCGATTCGATTAAAATCGAAAAACCAATGGCCGCATACAAATAACCTTTCGGGATTTCAAAACCAAAACCTTCGGCTACCAAAGAAAAACCAATAGTTAACAAAAAGCCCAAACACAACACGACTACGGTTGGATGGGCATTGATAAACTTGGTTAGCGGCTTAGAGGCGAACAGCATAACGCCCATAGCAACCACCACAGCAATTATCATGATAGGCAGATGTTGCACCATACCTACCGCAGTAATTACGGCGTCTAGCGAGAACACCGCATCGAGCACCACGATTTGGGTGACCACCACGCCAAAACTGGCATGGAAACGCGCACTACTACCTGGGTGTGCCGGCTCCTCGATGCGGCTGTGAAGCTCGACTGTACCTTTAAACAGCAAGAAAAAACCGCCCACGATTAAAATTAAATCGCGACCAGAAAAAACAAAATCGCCCCAACTGATTAGTGGGGCCGTTAACTGAATAAGCCACGACATTACCGTTAACAAGGCCAAGCGCATAATTAACGCTAATGAAAGACCAAGTACACGTGCCCGGTCGCGCAGCTTTGGCGGTAGTTTTTCGACCAAAATGGCGATAAAAACCAAGTTGTCGATGCCTAAAACAATTTCGAGCAAAATTAGAGCGGCCAAACCCGCCCACGCCGAAGGGTCTAGCATCCACTCCATCAAGGCCAACCTTTATTTTTAGGGTAATAATGGGGTTCTGGCATTGTTTAACCCTGTAAATAGGCCAACATTTGCGGAAACAGCTTGGGTGTAGCCGCAACCACAGAGCCGCTTTCTAGCCAACCTTGCTCGCCGTCAAAATCGGCAATTAAACCGCCTGCCTCGAGCACCAGCAAACCACCGGCGGCCAAATCCCAGGGTTTAAGGTTGGTGCCACAAAACCCATCGAAACGCCCTGCGGCAACATTGGCCAAATCGAGCACGGCGGCGCCTAAGCGACGAGCACTGGCGCACTCGCCCACCAAATTTGAAAACGGTTTAGCACGAACAAAATCGCTAACCGAGCCCGCCAACGCGGTGCCGATAAGGGCATCATGGTAGCGCTCTTGGCGCGACACCCGAATACGGCGATCGTTAAGAAAAGCGCCATCGCCTCTTGTCGCGGTAAAAAGTTCGTTGCGCGACGGATCAAAAATAACCGCTAACGACAACACCCCACGGTAACGCAATGCAATCGAGACCGCATAAATAGGTAAGCCATTAATAAAATTTGTTGTGCCATCAAGCGGATCGATAATCCACTCGTACTCGACATCACCCATTGCGGGCTGGGTTGGTTGATGCACCCCCGTTTCTTCACCCAAAATTTGGTGGCTAGGATAGGCCTCGCTTAAGATGTCGATAATGGCTTGTTCGGCGGCATGATCGACTTCTGTGACATAATTTTTGGGCCCCTTGCGGCTTACCTGCAAACGATCAAGGTTTAAACTGGCTCGGTTAATAATCGAACCCGCACGGCGTGCCGCCTTCACGGCGGTATTAAGCATCGGACGCATAAGTTTCCGTAAATTAGTTTCTGGGCAGCTTGGGTTTTAGGGCGGGCCACAAAAGCACGGCGCCAAACCTAAGCTTTTAATTTAAACACGCTATTTTAGATGACAATGCCAAATACACCAGGGCCAGCCAAACTACATAGCCACATCCATTTTATTATGGTTGCACCTAGCCACCCAGGAAATGTTGGCGCAGCAGCCCGCGCGCTTAAAACCATGGGCTTTTCTCGGCTAACTTTGGTTGCGCCCCGTAGCAACAAAATGTCGCAAAACCCCGAGGCCATCGCAATGGCTAGCGGAGCTTCCGATGTTTTACACAACACGGCTGTGGTCAACACCCTAGAACAAGCCTTAGCCAACAGCAATTTAGCTTTTGCCCTTACTGCCCGCCCGCGCGAGCTAGGTCCACCGGCTAGCGACATCCGCAGCATGGCTAAGCAGGCTAGCCAGCATTTACAAAACTATCCAGACAACGAAATTGCTTTAGTATTAGGAACCGAGCGCTCGGGGCTCGATAATGCCGCAATTGCGCTTTGCCAAGCGGTTTGCCACATCCCGGCCAACCCCGAATACAGCTCGTTAAATGTGGCCCAAGCCTTGCAGCTTGCCGCTTGGGAACTGCACTACGCGCTTTTGCACCAAGCTGGTCAATTAGGCATGCCGCAAACCGGGCGCGCCAAACCCGCAAAAGGCAGCCAGCCGGCACGCAATAAACAGTTGCACGATTTATTAAACCACCTCGAAGAAGCGCTAATTGCCATTGACTTTTTAAACCCTCAGCACCCTAAAAAACTAATGCAGCGCTTACGTCATTTTTTTATGCGCAATGCCGCATCAGACGATGAAGTGGCAATTTGGCGCGGTATTTGCACAGCCATTTTACGTAACAAACCTTCTAAATAGCCCCGAAGCTAATAAGTTATTTTCTACCACACAATTTATTGGTGTATGGGCTTAAATGATTCGTGCACCTGTAACCAAACATCGTGCTGCAACTGCTTTAAAACACTGGTGTAATCGGCTGCACGGACCCAGGCTCGAACTCGAATGCCAGCGGCATAATCACCTTGGTCGACGACAGAAACATCGGCTGCCGGTTCTTTTAAAATCAAACCGTTAGCGGCCAAAATATCTTCGATGGCGGTTAA
>DATGSD010000128.1:0-2192 GCA_035302965.1 Burkholderiaceae bacterium
TTAACCCTGTATTGGGCAGATGACTGCGCAGCGAATCGCCTGCGTGCTCTGCTTCGTCGACAGAACCCAACTGAATAGCAGAGTCGCGAACAGCATTGTGATCGTCTATTTGTTGCTCGGCAGCTTTGTTTAAAACCAACAGGCTTATACGTCGATTAACGGCAGCATTTGGATCATCTTTAATTAAGCTAACCGTTGACGACAGCCCAACTACTAATTTAATTTTGTCTTCGCGCATGCCCCCAGCAACCAACTCTTGCCGTGCCGCGTTGGCGCGATCGGCCGAGAGCTCCCAGTTACTGTAAAGGCGCTCGCCGGTCGAATACTGAACCGCATCGGTGTGGCCAGAAATTGTGATGGGGTTAGGTATCTGGTTAAAAACCGGCCCTAACTCGCGCAAAATATCACGCATATAAGGCTGAACCCACGCACTACCCGTCGCAAACATAGGCCGATTCTGTTTATCGACAATTTGCACGCGTAGGCCATCGGGTGTCATATCGAGCAAAAGTTGCGGACGAAATTCGCTTAACACTGGGTTGACGTCAATCATGGCCTCAAGTTGCGACTTTAAATCTTCTAGGCGACGCGCATCACGGCGCGCCGCCGGATCGGCCGGTAATGATGTCGGTGCTGCGGGCAAGTTGCGGTTGGTTGTCGGCCCAGCCGCACCACCAGGAATTGGGCTTGGCGAACCTTCTTTAATTGATTGGCTTGAATAATCGGTTCGTTTACCACCAGTAATTGCGGTAATCAGTGGCGTACGGAAGTATTCGGCAATGCTTCCTAATTCTTCTTTAGGAACCAACGATAAAATCCACATAATCAAGAAAAACGCCATCATGGCCGTCATATAGTCGGCATAGGCGATTTTCCAAGCACCCGCTCGACGGGTGCTAACCGGCGCCGCTCGAGGCCGTCGGATAACAATACGGTCTTGGGCCGAAGGCTTCATGGCAAACTCTTAAGCGACGTTTTTTAAGGGTGCACCGCGAGTCTCCCGCATATGCTCTTCGAGCTCTTGGAAGCTTGGTCGCACGCTTGAATAAAGCACTTTGCGGCCAAACTCGACTGCTAGCGGTGGAGGGTAGCCGTTTAAGCTTGCCAATAAGGTGACTTTGATACATTCGAGCACTTTTGTTGATGCTACGGTACGTTGCTCGATGCGGCTGGCCATTGGGGCGACAAAACCGTAGGCCAATAAAATGCCCAAAAACGTACCAACCATAGCCTTTGAAATCAGATCGGCCAAAATAGCTGGCGGCTGATCAACCGATGCCAGTGCTTTAATAACCCCTAAAACAGCAGCCACAATCCCGAAAGCCGGCAAGGCGTCGGCCACCATGGCGAGCGAATGTGCAGGGATGTTGCGCTCAGTCTCGAAGGTTTCAATTTCTTGGTCCATAAGGGTTTCGATTTCGAAAGCACTCATGTTGCCACTTAAGATAATGCGCAAATAATCGGTTAAAAACTCCATTAAGGCGGCATCGCGCAAAACCCGCGGATATTCGGCAAATATTGGGCTTTCTTCGGGGTTTTCGATGTCAGACTCGATGGCCATAAAACCGTCGCGTCGTGCCTTATTCAATAACAAATACAACAGCGCCATAAGCTCCATATACAGCGCTTTTTCGTAGGGAGATCGACGAAATATTGTTGGCAAGGCTTTCAGAAGCAAGCCTATCGATTTGCCATTATTAGCCGATAAATAAGCCCCTAGTGCGGCTCCACCAATTAATACGAACTCAAAGGGCTGGTACAAAGCCCCTAAATGGCCGCCTAAAGCAACAAAGCTGCCAAAAACGGACACAAAAACAATGATAAAGCCCAGAACAACAAACACGGCTTACCCTTTTATCGGATAGAAAAGTTAGCTAATTTATGATGGCCTAAAACAATGGCCACAAAAGCCTCTTTCAGAGGGGCTTTTCGTGGCCAAATCAAATTACTAACCCAGATGATCTGTTTTAGGCACTCATTTTTTGTCATTCGTTGTTTTGCGAGCGCGACGGCGCCGCACCTTGCCAGCGCGTGGTGGTGGCTGACAAATAGCACAAACAAAGTCTTGGGGTGGCTCATAAGCATGGGTGACGAATTCGCCTGAGCACGAAGAACAAGCCGTTAATTGCACCAAATTGCTCTCGAAGTAACGCACCAACACCCACGCCCTAGTAAAACTAAGCACCGGCTCG
>DATGSD010000129.1:0-9120 GCA_035302965.1 Burkholderiaceae bacterium
AATTAACGCCAAAATCACTCTCTACGGGCAATCGCTTTCGGTGCAGCTGCAAGCACCTGACTCAAGCGAACGGCTTCGTCAGGCATCAGCGCAACTTAGCGAAAATTTGTTAGCTGCAGGCCTACCATTAACAAAGCTAACGGTAAATACAGAGGCTGAAGATGAGCACGAATGAAAGTGATAATCGGCCGCGCCAACAGGCCGTTGCTTTATCGTATACAGAAAACGACCATGCCCCAAAAGTTGTGGCCAAGGGCTATGGCACAATCGCCGAACAAATTATCCAAATGGCTAACGAAAGCGGGCTCTATGTGCACCAATCGCCCGAACTTATCGGTGTTCTAATGCAATTAGACCTCGATGAAGAGATCCCCACAGAGCTTTACCAAGCAGTGGCTGAACTACTGGCGTGGCTTTATCGTTTAGAAACAGAAGATTGACAGGCGCGTAAAGGTGGGCAGCTTACAAGCCCTTAAACCGGCATATTGGCAATTTCTTGGTAAGCAGCAACTAAACGGTTGCGCACCTGAACCGTTGTTTGAAAAGCCAAATCGGCTTTTTGTAGGTCGATCATTACATCGCTAAGCGAGACGTCGGGGCTTCCGGTTTGAAAGGCTTTTGCCTGACTAGCTGCCGAGTTTTGTAAAGCCGAGACACTTTGCAAGCGGTTTTGTAATTCGGTAGCGAAACTTGTTGGGCTATCCGGCGCTTGTGTTTGTTTTGCTTGCGTAAAAACCGGCATCGACTCGCGCAAAGCGCGCATTTGCTCGAGTACAGTTTGTATCGATGTAAGCGAATTGGGTGCCATCTTCCTACCTAATTAATAAGCAATGCGACCTATTTAGGCCAACTATTTCCTGAACTGCAGCAACGATAGCAGTAAATATCAGACTTAAGCCGCTTAATAAGCCAGGAAAAACGGTCTACATTGAGAAAAGCCACAAATAATAAAAACTTGTTTTAGCAACCGTCGCTAATTTAATCGCGCAGATTGGCTCAAAACGAGCGCCTAAAGTCGATCGATTTTTCTAAAGCCAATGAAATAGCCGCTAAAAAGGTGTTCTTTTCGACGCTTGGCAAACATGCAATGCACGGCATAATGCCCATCAACTTCCGTCAATGTTCGAGTTATTTACCGTGCATACCCGTTTTTTCTGTGCCTCAGCCGTGCCAACAGGCGTGTGCACTTAATTAAGTAATGAACCTGCAACAAGCCGTATTAAGTCGTTTCCCGGCACTTGAAAAGCTGGTTCGCTGGCCTAAGCTCGTTTTGCTAGGCGCTGCATCCGCTTTAATCGCGTTAATTGTCGTCGCCCTACTCTGGAGCCAAGGGCCAAGTTATGGCGTGCTGTATTCTGATATCGATGACGGCGACGGCGCGGCCATCATCAGCGCTTTAAGCCAATTAAACGTTCCTTACCGTTTTTCTAAAAACGGTACAACCTTGCTCGTACCCGAAAATCGTATTTACGAAACACGTATGCAGTTAGCGGGTCAAGGCTTACCACGCACCGGCAATGCCGGGTTCGAACTACTCGACAACCCCCGTTTCGGTGCCAGCCAATTTAGCGAACAAGTTAATTATCAACGCGCACTAGAAGGCGAACTCGCGCGGTCCATCGAAGCCATCCATGCTGTTAAAAGCGCCAGGGTTCACTTGGCTTTACCACGAGAGTCTTTATTCGTTCGCGACCAACAGCCCCCTACGGCATCGGTTTTACTTAACCTCTACCCAGGTCGTAGTTTAGGTGCCGCTCAGGTGTCTGCCATTGCTTGGCTGGTCTCATCAAGCGTGCCTAAATTACACGCTGACGAAGTTTCCATTGTTGACCAGTATGGGCAACTATTAAGTACCCCCGATGGCCAATATACCGAAGCTACCCAAGCTCAAAACTATGCACGCGACATTGAAGCACGTACTGCGAAACGCATTAGCGACTTAGTAATGCCTCTTTTGGGCAGTGCTAATGTGCGCGCTCAAGCTTCCGCTGATGTCGATTTCTCTCAGCGTGAAGAAACCTCGGAAACCTATCGTCCGAATCAACTTCCAGGCCAGTCGGCGGTGCGTAGTAAACAAATTAACGAATCACGCTCGCAACAACCTGCACTCGCGTCCGGTATTCCCGGGGCCCTTAGTAATCAACCGCCAGCACCGGTAGAGGCCCCTATCGAAAACGAAGAAGCACAAGCGGCAGCGCCCGAAGGATCAGGACAAGAATCTAGCGATTTACAAAGCGACACCGAACGCGAATCAGCGTCTAGCGATTATCAGGCAACGATTAACTACGAAGTTGACCGGAAAATTGAACATATTAAAGAGCCCGGTGTGCGCTTACGCCGATTATCGGTTGCGGTTGTTGTTAATTACCGAGAAAATGCCGACGGCGAACTGGTTCCTTTAGAAGAAAGCGAGCTTGACGATATTGAGCGTTTAGTTAAAGACGCCATGGGCTTTTCTGCTGCGCGCGGCGACACGCTTAGCGTCATTAACAGCCGTTTCAGTGCCCCAACAGAAGCGCAACCGCCCTTCTGGGAAAACCCCAATTACCAAGCTATGGCCTGGAAATTTATTAAATACGCACTCGCCCTAATTGCATTTCTTTTAATCTGGTATCGCTTAATCAAGCCATTGGCTGAGAGCTTCAGTCGCCAAGTTTCAGCCCGACAAGTTAGCGACGATACGCAGCGTCGCGCCGACGCACAAGCTGCAAAACGTGCATCCGAAATTACGCGCTACGAAGAAAACCTAGAGGTGGCTCGCGAACTCGCCGAAAAAGATCCTCGGGCTGTCGCCATGGTGTTGAGATCATGGATGGAGAAACATGAAAAGCCCTGATCTACAACGCTGCGCATTATTAATGTTATCGCTAGGCGAAGACGCTGCGGCCGAAGTTTTTCGCCATTTGTCACCACGTGAGGTGCAGCAAATCGGCAGCGCCATGGCCGAATTAACGCAAATAACACGCCACGATGTTGACCGTGTTTTAGAAGAGTTTCGTCAAGAAGCCGACCAATTTATGGCAGTAACGGTGGGGTCGGACGACTATATTCGTGCCGTTCTAACCAAAGCGTTAGGCACTGATCGCGCCGCCGGTTTAATTGAAGATATTTTAGAAAGTGGCGACAACGCCCACGGCATTGACGCTTTAAACTGGCTCGATGCTGCCAGCGTAGCCGAGCTAATTAGCGATGAACACCCGCAAATCATTGCCACAATTTTGGTTCATCTAGAACGCGACCACGCTTCTAGTGTCATTAGTTTGTTAAAACCCCGAATTCGCAACGACGTCATGCTCCGAATTGCCACTTTTGGTGGGGTTCAGCCAGCGGCCTTACACGAACTTACCGAGGTTTTAAGCGACCTGCTATCAGGCCAAGGCGCCAAGCGCAGCAAAATGGGGGGTGTACGCACCGCTGCCGAGCTCTTAAATTACATGAGCGCCGCCGACGAAGAAGCGGTTGTCGAAAGCTTAAACGAACTTGATGCAGACCTAGCCCAGCGCATTGTCGATGAAATGTTTGTCTTTGAAAACCTGATAGAAATCGAAGACAACTCGATTCAAATTATTTTGCGTGAAACCGATACCCAGCAATTAGCGGTCGCCTTAAAAGGAGCTGGTGACGATTTACGCGACAAGTTTTACAACAATATGTCGAACCGCGCAGCCGACATCTTGCGCGACGAAATCGATGCACAAGGTCCGATTCGTATGTCGCGCGTCGAAGAAGCACAAAAAGAAATTTTACAAACGGCGCGTCGCTTAGCCGAACAAGGCTTATTTACACTCAGCCGCCCAGGAGACGACGAATATGTCTGATAACTGGGCTAACTTTTTTGCCAAACACAAAAAACCCGGCTGGCAACGCTGGGAAATGGAGGCGTTTGACCGCCCAAACTCTTGCGAGACCGATAAGCACCAAACAAAACGCAGTGCGGCGCAACAACAGGCTCTAGAAAACGAAAAACAGCAACTACTCGAACAGGCTAGACAAGAGGGCTTCGCGCAAGGCCAAAAAGCGGGTTATGAAGAAGGCAAGCAAAAAGGCTATAGCGACGGTTTTAAAAAAGGCCAAGAAGAAGGCTATAGCGCCGCTTTAACCGAAGGCCAAAAAGCCACGAAAGCACAGGTTGAGCGCCTGCAGCAAATTATCAACAATTACAGCAAGGCCTTAGAGCAACTCGAAGAAGAAATCGGTCAACAATTTATTGGCCTTGCCATCGATATCGCTCAGGAAATCCTTCACACCACAATCGAATTGCACCCTGAAGTGATTCAGCACCTAATCGATGAGGTCGTGGCTTTAGAGACCGATCCTCAAGCTTTGCTAACCCTGCACTGCAATCCCAGTGATATCGAAGAAATAGAAGCCCATCTAAGCGCGCAACATAGCGAGATGAAATGGAAATTACTGGCCGATGCAAACATTCAGCCAGGTGGCTGTGTGGTTAGCAGCCCGTTTGGCGAAATTGATGCACGCCTTAAAACACGATGGCAACGACTTGTGCAAACCTTGGGGCACCCGATCAAATGGCTAAGCAAATAATGTCTAGCGTCGAAGCTCTAAAGCAACCTGGTCAGCGCTGGCGCCACCAGCTCGAATTGGCGCGCCACCGAGTAACTGCACAACCCTTGCTGAATAAAACCGGCCGCATTCGCCGCGCCACCGGGCTAATACTAGAAGCCACGGGCTTGCAACTGCCCGTTGGCGCCGCCTGCAAAATAGCGCTCTCTAAAAAACACAACACATGGGCCGAGGCCGAAGTGGTGGGTTTTAACAATGGGGTTTTATATTTAATGCCACAAGGCGATTTAGCCGGCTTACAACCCGGAGCTAAGGTGGTTGTCGCCGAGCCAAGCCGCTATGAGCCCGTTGCGTTACCACGACAAAAACACGCTGCTCCACCCACACCCGACCTAACCCGCCGCTTGCCGGTAGGTTTCCATTTGCTAGGACGCGTTCTGGATGGTGCTGGCCAGCCTCTCGATGGCCTGGGCCCAGTTTGCACACAAACATCGGCCTCGCTCAGTGCCCAGCCCATCAACCCGCTAGCGCGCGCACCCATTCGCGACGTTCTTGATGTTGGCGTACGCGCTATTAATGGTTTGCTTACCGTAGGACGTGGTCAACGCATGGGGCTTTTTGCAGGATCGGGGGTCGGAAAAAGTGTCTTGCTTGGCATGATGGCACGTTATACACAAGCCGACATTGTTGTTGTTGGCTTGATTGGCGAACGGGGCCGCGAAGTTAAAGAATTTATCGAACAAAACCTTGGGCAAGACGGTTTGCGCCGAGCGGTTGTTGTTGCGGCACCGGCCGATGCATCGCCATTACTCCGCTTGCAAGGTGCCGTTTATGCCACCCGACTCGCCGAATATTTTCGCGATGCCGGCAAACATGTTTTGCTGATTATGGATTCTTTAACGCGCTATGCCATGGCGCAACGTGAGATATCTTTAGCCATCGGCGAACCCCCTGCAACAAAAGGCTACCCACCAACCGTTTTTGCTCGGCTACCCGCGCTTGTTGAGCGCGCTGGCAATGGCAGCCAAATTGATGGCCAAGTCGCCGGCTCGATTACGGCGTTCTACACCGTATTAACCGAGGGTGACGATCAGCAAGACCCGATAGCGGATGCCGCTCGCGCCATTTTAGATGGACATATTGTGCTTGCTCGCCATTTAGCCGAAGCCGGCCACTACCCGGCCATCGATATAGAGGCTTCGATTTCGCGTGTTTTAGCCGCTATTGTTCCACCTGAACAACTGCGTCTGGTTCATCGCTTTAAACAGATTTTTTCGGCCTATCAACGCAATCGCGATTTAATCGCTGTGGGTGCTTATTCTAGCGGCAACGATCCAGTCATTGATCATGCCATTGAACGCTTTCCGTGGTTGCAAGCCTATTTGCAACAAGGCATACAGGAGCAAATCGATTACCAAAATGCAATCAATGACTTAGAGAAACTTATTAAACAGGATGCTTGAGGGTGAATAGGCAGCAAAATTCTTTACTAACCTTAATCGAGCTGGCCCAACGGCAGCTTGATGACGCCGCTTTGGCCTTAAAACGTGCGGCACAGAAACACCAACAAGCTCAGCAACAACTCGCTACCTTGCAACAATACCGCCACGATTATGTCGAACGCCTACAACAGTCGTCGCAAACAGGGCTTTCTCTGCCGAACTATCACAACTTTCGGCAATTCATCACCACTTTGGATGACGCCATTACACGGCAAAATACGGTATTAAGTCAGTGCTCTGAGCAAATCGATAAAAATCGGGGCGTTTGGATGCGTAAAAAACAGCAATTGCAGTCGTATGAAATGCTGCAAAAGCGGCATATCCGCCAACACCAACGCCTGGAACAACGGCAAGAGCAGCGCAACAATGACGAATTGGCTTTGCAGCAACGCCGCCGCCACTCGCAGCCTCTGTAACTTCATGGGTTTCCCTATCAATGACTGCTTCCATTCTCACCGCTCTCGCTCCAGAAGCCTCAAGGCCTCAAGTAACAGTGGCACAAGCTAGCCAACAAGAGGGCTCTGAGACACAGGCCTCGTTTCGTCAGCTTTTGGCGGCAGAAAATCGTGAGCTGGGGCCAAACACAGCACAAAATAAGCCCGTAGCAAAAACAAACCACGAAGCAGTCCGGTACCAAAAAAATATCGCCACACAAAACCACGCACAAAGCGATAGCAAAACGCCTGATGATGCCGATGATTATTTATTATCGACTTTACTCGCATCACTCAACGCCCCTACCTTAAGCCAAGTAAACTCTCAGCAATCTACCCCACACGCGCAAAACACCAACACACAGCAAGCCATTGCTAGCAGGCTTAAGGGGCTGGAAAAAGCCCAAGCGACCAAACCCGTGGCTGAACTATCAAAACAGCTTACTCAGCAAAAAGCTGAGTCCAATTCGCCACACAATTTTGGTCAAATTCACCACTTACAAAAACCTGTTTTTAATCGCTTAAATCAGCAAATCCAAGCACACACTAAAACACAGGAAGGAAAAAACACCGATACAAAGCCCGCTCAAGCCTTGCTCGCCAACAAAGATACTAAAACGGCAGCATCCAAATTGCTTCACCAGTCACAAAACATCGAAACCAAGCTAGATGGCAAAACCGCGTTAAAACATAGTCAGCAGCCGCAGCTATTCGACACGCCCGACCCGGCCAATGACGCTCGTGTGCAGGGTTTAAGAGTGGCTTCTAGCGCCAGCGAGAGCATGGCACACACCGAAGCGCCGCAGGCCGCAACAACGTTTGGCGAATTACTAAGCGAAACTGTGCTCGCCCCGCATCAAGCCAACCCAACCACAATGCTTTCTGCGTCAGCAAACGCGTCATTAAGCAACCCCGCTGGTATCCAACCCCAGACCAACTGGGCTAGCGAACTTGGCCAGTCGTTAGCGAGCTTTATTCGTCAGGCCGATGATGGCACACATACAGTAACGCTACGGGTTGATCCCCCCGAGCTAGGCCCGTTGCGCGTCTCGCTTAGCCTAAACGATTCGGTCGCGCATGCGGTATTTAGTTCGGCACAAGCAGTCGTTCGGCACACCCTAGAAAATGCAATGCCGCAACTTGCGCAGCAATTAGCGCAGTCGGGCATCAGCCTCGGAGACAGCCAGGTTAACGATCAAGCGCCTAACCATGCCGGTGCCGATCAACACGCAACGCCCAAGCAGCAACAAGCAGGCCCTTTGGCTAGTAAACCCGACCCGTCTCAAGCAAGCCATTCAAACACAGCCAGCACACCAGCGGCGACACGCCCAAATGCCATCATCGATACCTATGCCTAAAGCCGAGCTCGATCCATTGTTTATTTTCAGAAGGCCACAGCAATACTAACGGCCAATGATAAATTTGTGCATTTTCTAATTTAGTCATCAACGTTTCAATTCTTCCACCTAAATAACTATGCGAGTTTTGCGCAATTTCTTTATTGCTTTACTACTTTTGGCGGTTTTAGCCGGTGCCGGCTATTACTACTGGTTTGTCTATGCGGCACGAGCAGCCATGCCAGAAACCACTAAACCAGAGGCCGTCTTGCCGGCTCCAAGGTTTTTTGCGCTAGAGCCGTTTACCGTAACGCTAAACGACCAACGCGGACCGCATATTTTGTATTTAGAAATCACATTGCAACTCGTCGATGACGAAACCGAAAGCCTTTTAGCCATGTATATGCCCGAAGTACGCAATCGTGTTTTAGCCGAACTCGCCAAATACGAACCGGGCCCGATTCAAACCCCTGAAGGGCGCCAAAATTTAGCTGACGCGTTCAAACAAGTGCTTTCTAAAAGCTACCATGCCGAGCGTTCACAGCCACAAATCGAGCGCGTTCTTTTTACCGCCTTCGTTGTACAGTAAATGGCTTATTCTAATTTCTTATCGCAAGACGAAGTCGATGCCCTACTTGCGGGTGTTCGCGGAGAAGAAACACAAACCACAAAAGAGAAAGAAAGTCGTGGGGGTGTACGGCCCTACGATTTAAGCTCGCCAGAACGCGTTGTTCGTCAACGCATGCAAACGCTCGAACTTATAAACGAGCGTTTTGCCCGGCGCCTACGTTCGACTTTATTAAGCTTTATGCGCCGCAACGCCGATATCAGTGTATCGGCAATAAAAATTCAGAAGTACAACGACTTCGAACGTAATTTACCTGTGCCTAGCAACCTCAATATGGTTAGCATGAAACCGTTGCGCGGCACCGCCCTCTTTACTTTTGACCCTAACCTGGTTTTTCTTATTATCGACACCTTGTTTGGCGGTCATGGGCGCTACGCAACCCGCATCGAAGGGCGCGACTTCACCACAACCGAGCAACGCATTATTCGTCGGCTTCTTAACCTCACCCTAGAGTCGTATGGTTCAGCTTGGGAAAACGTTTACCCTATCGAGTTCGAATATATCCGCTCGGAAATGCACACAAAGTTTGCCAATATTACCAACGGCAATGAGGCCGTGGTCGTAACAAACTTCCATATTGAGCTCGGTTCTGCTGGCGGACATTTAAGCATTTGTCTGCCCTACTCCATGATTGAGCCCGTGCGTGACCTACTTATTCGACCGCTGCAAGATACGTCTAGCCACGAAGTTGACCA
>DATGSD010000130.1:0-5190 GCA_035302965.1 Burkholderiaceae bacterium
TCGGCGCCCATGGACGACTTCAGCAGCCCCATGCCGCAGCAACAGCAGCAACAACGCCAGCCACAAAGCAGCCCACAAGCGGCACCCGATTTAGGCATGGCTGATATGGATGACGACGTACCCTTTTAATTAGCCCAATACCAACTGTTAAAGTAACCACAGAAGCCCTTGATGTTTTATAGGGCTTCTTTTTTGTGTAAAGGTAAAACGCTAAAACGAGTGTTAATTAAGGGCTTTTAGAAAGCTAACTTCTTGCAAAGCCCTAATAGCAAAAAGCCCCAAGCCATTGTTTTTGATCTGCACCCCACATAGTTGCACATCTGGCCAACTTTGTGGGGCGATTTCATAACGGCTTGGGGCTTTTTATTGGCTTTGCGACTACATAGGGGTTGTTTGGTAGTTAATAGTTTGCAAGCGATTAGCACACAAATTTAGCCCTTATTTAATTAGAGTGTAGCCGTTGCTTATGCACTTTTATTGCCACCCACAACACCACGCTCAATTTGGTCGCGCTCGATTGATTCGAACAAGGCTTTAAAGTTACCTTCGCCAAACCCTTCGTCACCCTTGCGCTGAATAAACTCAAAAAACACGGGGCCTAAAACCGTGCCCGAGAAAATTTGTAGCAAGAGGCGTTTGTCGTTTTCTTCGGTGCTGCCGTCGATTAAAATGCCGCGGGCTTGCAGTTCGTTAACGGGCTCGCCGTGGTCGGGTAAGCGCTCGGCAAGCATTTCGTAGTAAGTGGCGGGTGGGGCGTCCATAAGTTTCATGCCAGTGGCCCGCAGTTTGTCGACGGTGTCGTAAATATCGTCGGTTAACAGGGCAATATGCTGAATGCCTTCGCCGTTAAATTCGAGCAAGAATTCTTCGATTTGGCCACCGCCGCCTGCTTCTTCGTTTAAGGGAATACGAATTTTACCGTCGGGAGCCGTCATGGCGCGCGAGGTTAAGCCGGTGTATTCGCCTTTGATATCGAAGTAGCGGATTTCGCGGAAATTAAAAATACGCTCGTAAAAATTGGCCCAGTGGGTCATGCGACCACGGTAAACATTATGAGTTAGGTGGTCGATAAGTTTTAAGCCATGGCCAACCGGGTTTTTATCGACGCCTTCGAGGTATTCGAAGTCGATATCGTAAATTGATTGCCCTTCGCCGTAGCGATCGATTAAATAAAGCGGAGCACCACCAATGCCCTTGATGGCTGGCAAACGTAATTCCATTGGCCCGGTGGGCATTTCCATAGGTTGGGCGCCAAGTTCGAGGGCACGTTCGTAAGCGTGCGGGGCGTTTTTCACTCGAAACGCCATGCCACAAGCCGATGGGCCGTGCTCGGCAGCAAAATAGGCAGCCGCGCTTTTAGGCTCGTGGTTGATAATAAAATTAATATCGCCTTGGCGATAAAGGGTTACGTTTTTAGAGCGGTGCTTAGCCACTTTTGTGAAGCCTAGTTGCTCGAAAATGGGCTCAAGAACATTAGGCTCGGGCGAGGCAAATTCGACAAATTCGAATCCTGCCAGGCCCATAGGGTTTTCAAAGAGGTCAGCCATGCAAATCTCCTGTGTTTGTAAATCGTCAAGAAGACAGATTGGGAACGTTCGGGGGGTAGTTCGCTAATTTTGGGTTGTCAAAATTATTGGTTAACCTAAGCAACAGCTGTTCGAATAAGGCAAGCTCGTCGTCGCTAAAACCGTGTAAGGCCTGTTGTAAAAAAGCGCTTCGACGGTCTTGAGCTTGTTTGTACCATTCTTTACCTTTATCGGTAATCGATGCTCGGGTTAGGCGATTATCAGAGGGGTCTAACGTGCGGTGGATTAAGCCGGCTTGTTCTAGGGGTTTGACAGCACGCGTAACGGCCCAGCCATCCATCTCGACGCGTTGACAAATTTCTTTCTGGGTGGCGCTGTCTACTTCAGATAAAAAATGCAGAACACGCCATCGGGGCACACTTAAACCAACATAGCGCTCGAATGCCTGGGCACAAGCGGTGTCGGCATGAGCGATATGGACATGGATTAACGAACCAACCTTGTTGCTATCTGTGTCAGTCACAACGAAATTTCCTCAGGGCAAATGGGCACAAAAACTGGGTAGGTTGCGCTAAGCGCAAGGTGCTTGCTTAAGCGTAGCAAGCGTTTGTGCTTAGCACATAGAGCAGAGATTTGCGCCCTGATCATACCCCAACATGCCCCTAGGACAACTAACAACTGCTTGCGCTTTATCACCTTTTGTTAGTTACCGTTGGTCGTTGCCACGATGTCGTTTTGCAGCTCGGCCAGTTGGCCAATAGCGGCCTTAACTTGGTCGCCTGGCTTTAAGAGACGTTGGCTGGGTTCTTCGGCAAAAATACCGACGCCAGCCGGTGTGCCCATTAAAACAACATCGCCAGGCTCGAAAGTCATGCGTTCCGACCAATAGGCCAAAACTTCGCCACAAGAAAACAAAGCATTTGCCATGGATTCTTCTTGGCGCAGTTCGTTGTTTACCCAAAGTTGCAGCAATAGTTGGTCGGGGTCGCCGGCTTCGTTAAGTGAGACAAGGTGCGGCCCTAAGGGGCAAAAGCCATCGTAGTTTTTGGCCTCAAAGGGGTTGGGGCTGCGAAATAAAATATCACGCAAGCTTAAATCGACCCCTATCGAAACACCCGCAAGATATTGCTGGTAGTCTTCGGCCTTAATGTTTTTGCATTGTTTTCCAATAATAAGGGCTAATTCAACTTCATAATCAAGTTGTTCGCCTTGTTTAGGGAAAACGATTGGGTTGCGATGGCCTAATAAGGCACTGCTTACTTTGGTAAACGCACCGGGTACTTCAACCGATTGCGGCAGCTTTTGTCCGGCCGCCAGTGCTTCATCGATGTGCGACTGAAAGTTCAAACCTACACAAACAATTTTGCCAGGGCGGTGAACAACTGGTAGGTAGTGCAAATCGGCTTCTTGGCGCAGCCAATCGGCTTGCTCAAGTGTTTTGGTAGCGGGGTTTTTGCCAAGTTCTTGTTCAGCGTGCTGAATCAGGTTTTTGACAGCGTCGTGCCCGGCCTCGCCATTAGCAAGAAGCAGCGCCATGTCGCCGACAGCAAGGGCGTTTTGGATGCCGGTTGTGAGTTTCGTCGCGGGCGCGAGACGCGTTGCAGCGGCGATATCTAACACATAGTTAGGCGCCGTAGCTAGCAACGCGCCCAATTTGGGCGCGCCCGTTTCATTGTCAAGAAACGTTAGTAAACGCATTACTCAGTATCCGGTACTAAGCTTGAGAGTACATTTCGTTCTTTACGAACGCGCGCGTATTCGTCGGCGTCGATAATGCGCTCGCCTGTACGTGGCTTAATGGTTTTGTCGGCGTCTTCAACCGCTACAGTTCCTGGGGGCGTACCACCCTCTTGAACCGCTTTAACTGCATTGAGATACATCTGACGCAACATGGTTAAGCCTTGATCAGGGCCGGGCAGCAAGTTTTCTTTTTCGTGCTGGATGCAGCTGCCAATGCTTTCGGTAATGGTAGCGTCTTCGCGTGCGGCGCCTTTGGGCATGGTGTAGCCCAATTCGACGTTGTCGGGGTCGGTGGCGTTGCGATACTCTTTGAAAGGCTCGGCCCTTTCGGCGTGCCACTCAAGGTTCCAACGTTGCTCTTCGGGTACATCGTTGCGCAGCTTACCTTTGAACTCTTCGGGCAAGTACATAATGCGGAGCATGGCGGTGTTGGTATCGTCGATGGGGATGGCCCAACGTGCTGATACGGGTGGGTTGGCACTACCAGCGGCGCCTTCTACCCAACGGTCGGTGTTACCCGTTTGGCTAATTGCGGGCAGCAGCAGGTTGTGAACGCGAATGCTGTATTTGTCTTTAATTTCGTGAGCAGGGCGTACCGAAACGTAGGCAACACCGTACTCGTGCGGCTCAAACCACGATTCGGGCACAGCGCGCATGTCGACAAATGAGTCAGAGTGTAAAAAGGTTAAGTGCAGCGGATCCATACCGTTTTCGATGGTTTGCATCCAGTTGCACTCGGCAAAACCGGTAAAGTAAGCAATGCGCTCGCCGGGGTCGGTTAAGAAGTTAAACGGTGGCAAGGCTGGCGCCGGCTCAGGCCCCAAGTAGGCAAAAATCAAGCCACCCATTTCTTGCGTGGGGTAGGCGGTGTGATCTTTAACTGTATTTTTAAAGTCTTTATCGTCTTCGCCAGGCGTAGCGAGCAATTTACCTTTGCTGTTAAACGTCCAGCCGTGGTATTTACACGAAATACCATCGCGAGTCACATTTCCGAAAGCCAAGTTGGCCAAACGGTGTGGGCAATAGGCACCAACTAAGCCGGTGTTACCGCTACGGTCGCGGAACAAGACTAGGTCTTCGCCAAGTAAACGAACCATAGTGGGTTTATCTTTAAGGTCAGCAGAAATCCCTACTGGCCACCAGTAGCGGCGCAGCATGTCGCCCATGGGCGTTCCTTTGCTAACTTGGCTCAGGATTTCGCTTTCTTCCTTTGTGTTGTTGCGGGTTTTCAGTTTCGCCAGATCTTCAAGCATTGGCTTCTCCTAATCTTCTGGGGGGTTAGGGCAATAAGGCCCCAGGGCTGCCGTTTGGCAGCCCAAAAATTAAAGGGGTTAAATAATGGAATTACTCGTTGATTACGCTTAAGTAGCGCGGGTTGGGCAAGCCAGCATCGGTGTAGGTGGGTGCGCCTGCCTCGATGTCGCTGCGCATGGCGGCCAAGATTTCAGCCTGAACAATAGGGAAGTACAAAGCGCGCTCGCCTGCGATTTCATTAAAGACTTTGCCATACAAGGCTTTAGCGTCGTCTTCAGACGACTGTGCTGCTTCGTCCATAAGCGCGTCGAGGTCTTGGTGTGTGTTACCAAATGGGTTGTAACGTCCGTTTTCGCTCATGAGGGCGTTATAAAGGCCGGCTGGAAGTGCCGCTTGGTGGGCAAAAATACCTAGAGGCGACTTCTTTTGATGAACGGCAGCATGGAAAGAGCCCACGTCTGGCATAACGGCGATATCGAGACGCACACCGATTTTAGCGAGTTCGCCACTAAGGGCTTCAGCGATGCGAGCGTTGTTGGTTTGCACCACCACATCGACATCAAAGCCGTCTTTGTAGCCTGCCTCTTCCATGAGTTCGCGAGCGAGTCGTAAATTGTAAGATTCAATTTTGGCGAGCTCTTCGCTATAACCCGAAACACCTTCTGGGTAA
>DATGSD010000131.1:0-2019 GCA_035302965.1 Burkholderiaceae bacterium
TTCTAGGGGCAAGGCCCCGCCCGAAAGCCCAGTGCCAGCGCCACGCGCCACCACCGGCACCGAATTAGCGTGGGCATAACGCAAAATAGCAGCCACTTGCTCGGCGCGCTCGGGTAGAACTACCGCCATCGGAACCGTGCGGTAAACCGATAAGCCGTCGCACTCGTAAGGACGCAGTTGTTCGGGCTGATGCAAGATGGTGAGGTCGGGAATGGCGGCTCGTAAGCCAGATAAAACCCGATGTTTATCAACTTTAGGCAAAACGCCATCAAGCGCTTCGTCGTACAAAATACTCATAAACCCCTCGGTAAAAGCAGGTATCAAGGTAGTAGAGCTACGTTAACTACCAAGCTAGGGGTTTATTTGCGCATTGTCTAGGCTTTATTAACAGGTATGACCAGTTTTTTTTAGCGACGCCAATAAAAAATTAATTATGCTTAATTATCAGAAACTTATATTAATAAATCGCATGCAAAGCTAGCCATTTATATTGGTCAGACCACTTGCTACAATTAATACAACGTTAAATCGTTGTTATTACAACTTTGCCAGAGGGCTCCGTGCAAAACGCTAGCGAACTTGTCAATAATATTGCCAAACGTCTCGAAACCTATATTATCGAAAACCACTTCAAGCCCGGCCAAGCCTTGCCATCCGAGCGACAACTCGTACAACGCTTGGCTGTGTCGCGCAGCGCCTTGCGCGAAGCTTTACAAGTTTTGCGTACCCGCGGCTTAATTCGTACCGAGCATGGCAAAGGTTCGTTTGTACAACGCCTGCTGCCCGCTAACGAACAACCGGCCATGCTGCATTTATTACGCAGCCAGCCGCGTACTCTTTACGATTTATTAGAAGTACGCGAAGTTTTGGAAAGCGAATCGGCCCGCCTAGCGGCCGAGCGGGGCACATTGGCCGACTACGCAAAAATCACCCGCTGTTACGAAGCCCTTAAGCAAGCCGAATTAAAAGGGGCCGACATTGCCGAACACGCACGCCTAGACCACGCCTTTCATATGGCCATTTGCGAGGCCTCGCACAACCCGGTGTTGCTACACCTGCTTGATACCCTCAACGACTTAATGCTGCAGTCGGTATTTACCAACCTAAGCAATTTGTACCACCAAAAAGACCATAAAAAGACGATCGACCGCCACCATGCTCGTCTTTACCACGCGGTTACCCAAAAGCTGCCCCGCCAAGCCCACCGCGCCGCCCAATCGCATTTGCAAAGCCTGCGAGCCGAACTACTCGCCCGCGAACAAGAAAACCAGCGGCTGGTACGAGAACCAATCGGTGGCGGCTAGCCAACTGGTTAACCGGCCCTTAAAACCTGCAGCCCGGTTAACCCGTTTTTAAATAAGAGCAGTGCGCTTTATGCTGGACACATTTACGGCGCAATTAGCTCGTTATTTTCGTCTTTTTGACGGTCAATTCTTGGTTCGCCTTCTTGCCAGCGAATGCGGTTGTCGGCGCCGTGCAAGACGATGTGGTCGATTTTATTGGCAGAGATTTCGCTGCCGCTGCCTAACAAGCCTAAACTGCCGATGTTTTTAGCAGCCACTTTCGAGCCGCGCGCGCCCACAAGGGTTAGTTTGTTTACATCGCTTTCAAGAGTGATGTTGCCGTTGTTACCGCCCAGTATCACCACGTCGGCGCTTTCTACCGTAGCCGTTATATTGCCGCTTAAAAAATTAATGACGGGGCAATGGCCAACAAATTTTAATTTGGCATCGCGCGCCATGACACCAATATCTTCGCCGTCACACTCAACCGTGCCAGATTTTTGCATCACAACACGGCCTTCGTCGGCCTGAACGGCTAGGGGTGTGCTTAACAAACCAGCAGCAAGAACGGCCAAGCCAAAGCGACGCTTAAACAACAACATAAAGTTACCTGTCTGTATCAAAAATTAACGGAGGCTTGGCTAGCCTCCGACTGAATCGTTTGGCACACTATAGGCTCAGAACCAACAATTCGACAAAAGAGGAAACCCTTAGTCATTTCGTCCTATTAGTTTTA
>DATGSD010000132.1:0-2665 GCA_035302965.1 Burkholderiaceae bacterium
TCGATTAAACCATCTTGAACCTCAACGCAGGCCTTCGTCATTAATGGCTTAACCCCAACATCGCTTAAGGTTTGAGCCACTTCGCGCATTTCGGCAGCACGCCGTCGACCGTGTTCGGCTACCCGACTAATTAAATAGTGAGGCAGCTCGCCCGTCCAATCGAGACCCGGGAAAGTCTCTTCTAGAGAAGCTAAAACTTCGTCTTGCGCATTATATTGTTGTGCAGCCCGCAAGCATTCTACTGTTAAAGCCTCTATACCTTTAATCATGACACTACGGCACATTTTTATTGCCGAGGCGACCCCAACTTCGTTAGAAACCGCTCGGGTATTAAAGCCGAGTTGGTTTAAAACGGGGCTTAATTTAGCGGCTGTCGCCCCCCCTAACAAAATAGGGGCAGACAAGCCGTAGGGCGGCACAGGTGCCATTACCGCTGCTTCTAGATAATACGCTGATGCGCCTAACACGGCTTGCTCGTCGGCTTTTTTTGTAGCGGGCGAAACCGAATTAATATCCATAAACACTTGGCCAGGGCGTAAAAACTTACCCGCTTCTAGTGCAACTTGCTTAGCCGAGCTTGCGGTAACCGCTGAGATGACTAAATCGGCGTTTTTAAGCGCATCAGCAAGGCTTAAACATAGGTTTGCACCAGCTTGCTCGGCACGCGTCTTAAGCTCGTCTTTAATAGCCGAATCGTGACATAAAATGTCGTAAGTACTAAGTGTTACTGGCTGTTTGCCAAGTTCTGTGGCAAAAATACGGCCTACTTCACCAAAGCCAATTAAAGCTATATGCCGAATGCTTACGTTTTCCCCGGATGCTTCTATCATACAAACTCTTTAACTATTAACGATTACCCGCCCATATTCGTTCAGGAATATAAACCGAGCCATCAAATAAATAACGCGCCGTTCGAATTAACGCTGCACTACTAACCACCACCGACTCGCCTGAACGATCTAAAAATAATTGAGTTGTTAATTCGCCGGTTGGATGTTCGACACCCACGATAGGCTCATCGCCCTCAGGCATTTTGGCAATGCCATCACAAACAGTACCTGGCAAAGCCGCCGCCGTAGCAACGCTTACCGCCGCCAAAACTCCGATTGATGCATGGCAACGATGCGGAATATAGCAGCGCGTATTAATAACTGCGCTGCCCTGAGGTTCGGAAATTAAACACATTTTAGGCACAGTTCTATCGCTTACATCACCTAAATTCATTAAAGGGCCTACTTGTAAGCGTATCGATTCAACCTTTTCTTTAAGCTCGGTGTCGGCATCAAGCTGTTCACGTGTTTCGTAACCAGTGCGATTCAAATCTTGGGCGCGCATCAAAACAAGCGGCATCCCATTATCGATACAGGTAACAGCGACACCGTCGATAACATCTTGCAAATTACCCGTAGGTAGCAAAGCCCCACAGCTTGAACCTGCTGTATCGCGAAACTCGAGGGGTATAGCAGCCGCTGTACCAGGCACACCATCAATGCGTTGATCGCCTTCGTAAACAACTTGCTTATTGGGCGTAGGTACAGTGGCCACTGCAATTTGCCCGGTATTTACCATATGAATCACGACTTTGGTTGTGCCGTCTTGGATAGGTACCAAGCCGCGTTCGAGTGCAAAAGGGCCAACGCCTGCCAGCATATTGCCGCAATTTTGACCATAATCGACACGCGCTTCATCGACAACAACCTGCGCAAATAAATAATCAACGTCAGCGTCATCACGACTAGAGGGCGAAACTATCGCAACCTTGCTGGTTAGTGGGTCGGCACCGCCAATACCATCGATTTGACGCTTATCGGGCGAACCCATAACCGCTAACAAGACCTGATCGCGTATTTTTGTATCTGACGGCAAATCGCTTGCCAGAAAAAACGGGCCTTTCGAGGTTCCACCTCGCATTAAGACACAGGGTATTTTGGTTTGCATAGCACTTTTCACCCACTAATTAATTGATTCACAAAAACAACTTGCCCCGTAGCACAAAAAATTCGTATTTAGACGAGTATTCACCTAAGTACAAGACAAATCTCTTTATTTTAATCGATGCAAGCCTAGGCTCTTAGCGTTAGGCTTTTGTTATATAAACTGGCCTTCGATACGATGGACTTTCTATACGCCTTAGGCTACAGTAATTATCGACTTTATCGATAAAATCGATAATTTACAGAACAACACCCATCTCATTTTAGGAGACTCTCTTATGTTGCCACCGCGCATTGACCCTGATATCGTCCGCAACGCTATGGGCGAATATGCAGACACCGAAAAATCTGCTGAAGAACGCTGCAAAATTTATGAAGAATTACTCGGCTTTGTTCCACCTCGTATCGAAGCACGTTTTGCTGTAACCGGTGCCCTCGATCCAACCATCATGCAATATCAAGAAAAAATGCGCGAGCACGCCATGTACCCAAAGTGCTTCGATGTTAAAACAGCGCAAATGATGTTATTTGGCATGCTTTTAATGGATGGCAGCGACGCCTCGGTGCTACACGGCATCGCTGCTCGCCGCGCAGGCGCAACCTGGGAAGAAATGCAAGCTGTTGTTAACTTGTGTTTTTTATTCCGGGGGCTTTCCGCAGCCAACCGTGGCGCCGAACAATTAGCTCGAATTGCCAAGCGCGAAGCTGAAGAACAAAACAAGTAATTAAAA
>DATGSD010000133.1:0-2611 GCA_035302965.1 Burkholderiaceae bacterium
TGTTTCTTACCAATGGCTATGGCCAGTAAAAACGTGAGGGCGTAAAAGCCCACAAGCAAAAGCAAGGTCGTCGTAATTGACAACTCAAATAATTGACTAGCTTCCATGAGTCAAAAATTCCTTTTTTATTGTGTAAAGCCGATAACATGCGGCGGCACAACACTAGCCCAGGAAAAAGCTAGAGCGGCGCGCAAAAAATTAACGGAAATGCGGGAAAAGGCAGTTGCTGCCGTGGCCACGAGACAGGCTGGACGCCCGAAGAAACCGGCCTAAAAAGGCGGCATAAGAGGGAAAGACGCTGGTTGTGCTGGCGACACAAAAACGCAGCCAGAGACAAGCAGCGCTGAATACGCTTGATAAACCATCACAGTATTTTTGTTGCAAAATCACAACAAACTATACTAGCGCATGGGGAAGCATTTGTCTAATTCAAACAGGTTTGATGACATCAAACGCGGCAAAAAGCGACGTAATACACCCCTGAAAAACTGTTTGAATTGTGCGGCTATAACCGCTGTTGGTGCTGCGGCTTTAATGATCGCGCATAATTGCGAACTCGCATAAGTCGCTTAGCGTTTTTTTAAGTGGCGACGCCGGAAAGCTAGCAATGGCTTCTGAGGCCAAACGCGCTTCTTGGGCAGCCGCTTGGCACGTAAATGTGAGTGCATCGGTTGCCTGAATAGCCTTGGCAACGGCAGCGAAATCGCCTTCGCCCGTTTCGATTGCCGAGCGAATTAATTGCTGGGTGTTGGCAGGGCCAACTTCCATGGCACGAATTAAAGGCATGGTTGGCTTGCCTTCGCGTAAATCGTCGCCGACGTTTTTACCCAAAGCGTCGGCCTCGCCGCTGTAATCGAGCACGTCGTCGATTAATTGAAAAGCCGTACCAATGTGACGCCCATATGCGGCTGCGGCCTGTTCGTGCTCGGGGTTAGCACCCGCAACAATAGCCCCAACCTGAGCCGCAGCCTCGAATAATTTCGCTGTTTTATAGCGCACTACTTGCATATAACGTTCGAGAGAAACATCGGGATCGTGAACGTTTAGAAGCTGTAATACTTCGCCTTCGGCAATAACAGTGGTCGCTTTTGAAAAAACTTGCATTACGCGCATTGAGTCGGCATCGACCATCATTTCGAAAGAGCGCGAATATAGATAATCGCCAACCAAGACACTAGCGGCATTACCAAAAATAGCATTGGCCGTGCTACGCCCCCGCCGTAGATCGGACTCGTCGACCACATCGTCGTGTAATAAGGTTGACGTATGGATGAATTCGACAACGGCAGCGAGTAAATGGTGAACACTGCCTTGATACCCCAAGGCATTTGCAACCATAAGCAATACGGCCGGACGCATGCGCTTGCCGCCACCACCGATGATGTAATCGCCAATAGTGCGAATTAAAACAATATCTGAGCTAAGACGCTTTCGGATCACGGCATCGACTGCCTTCATGTCGTCGTCGATAGGGGCAAATAAATCAGCAAGAGTCAAAGTAATTTCCGAATAATTATCCATTGGCCAAGCCGCGCACAAGTGTGTTGCTGAAAAATCTATAGCCAGCCTAGCAGAACTTAACGATTATACGGTTTTCCGAGTACTTAAATAAGAGAAGTAAAATATGAAAGGCGTAACGCGCTTGCCACGCTTAGCGAATGGTGTCGGCATGCGCGATAATAGATGTTTTTCTTTCTGTAGTATCGGAGAGGGTTTTGACCGATTTTAACCTTACGCCATTGCTTAAGCGCGCCGAACGCGTGCTAGCACAACTCGAAGCTTGGTTGCCTCTGCCGCCACCCGAAACCGACTGGTCAGCACTGGCTTATCGTTGGCGCAAACACGCTAATGGGCGTGGCTGGCTAGAAGCCATCCACCATGTAAATGCAATTAATTTAACCGACCTAAAACACATCGACCGTCAAAAGCAAATTGTTAAGCAAAACACACAACAATTTCTTGCTGGCCGGCCTTGCAACAACGTTCTCATGACGGGCGCTCGTGGTACCGGAAAAAGCTCGCTAGTAAAAGCCATGCTAAGCCAATACGGCAGCCAGGGTTTGCGGCTTATCGAAGTCGATAAGTCTGACTTGGCCGACCTTAACGACATTGTCGAATTAATTTCACAACGCCCTGAAAAATACATTATTTACTGCGACGACCTCTCATTTGAAGCTGACGAACCTGGCTATAAAGAACTTAAATCGGTGCTCGATGGCTCGCTTAGCGACCCCGGAGACAACGTCATTATTTACGCCACCTCAAATCGGCGTCATTTAATGCCCGAATACATGCACGAAAACCTTCAGGCCAGCCCGCAAGCCGATGGCGAAATCCATCCGGGCGAAACTGTCGAAGAAAAAATATCGCTCTCCGAGCGTTTTGGCCTCTGGCTGTCGTTCTATCCCTTTAAACAAGACGACTATCTTAATATTGTTGGGCACTGGTTAAACGAATACGCTTGCCCTCCCAACAGCATCGAGGCCGCCCGCCAAGAAGCCTTGCAATGGGCACTCGAACGTGGTTCGCGCTCGGGCCGAGTAGCACGACAATTTGCACGCGACTGGGCAGGGCGTCATGGCTAAACCGGTTATCCATGTGGCGGTAGGTG
>DATGSD010000134.1:0-4827 GCA_035302965.1 Burkholderiaceae bacterium
GCCAAGTTTTTATTATTGGCGGTGCGCAAATTTATGCGCAAGCACTTGGTTTGGCCGATACCGTTGTTGCCACCGAAATTCAGGCCCACATTGAGGGTGACGCCTATTTTCCAGAACTGCCCAAACAGCAATGTCAAGAAACCGAACGGCAGCCGCAAACCAAACAAAACGGCTACCAATTCGATTTTGTTACCTATCAGCGTATTAGCCCTGCACCACAAACCTAACTAAGTGTTTGCTCGTAAGCGCTGCCGTCGAGCAAATTATCGAGCGCGCTTGGGTCGTTGGCACGGATTTTAAATATCCAGTGCTCGTAAGCCCCTTCATTAATTAATTCGGGGCTGGCCGACAAAACGTCGTTAAAAGCAACGACTTCACCGCTAATAGGAGCGTAAATGTCAGATGCGGTTTTAACCGACTCGACCACACCGGCTACATCACCTGCCTGTAATTGGGCACCTACTTTGAAATCGCCGACATACACCACGTCGCCCAACTCGCCTTGGGCGTAGTCGGTTATACCGACAAGAAATAAATCACCGTCGGGCTTAATCCATTCGTGGGTGGCTATATATTTTCGGTCGTTGGGCAACATTTACGCCTCTTGATAGCTAATTATCGACACAATCGATGTAGTAATGGCGCTCGCCATCATCGTCGACATGTGACGACAAACCATGAACATAGGTTTCAAAACCAGGGAAATGCGCGTTAAATTCGCGGACAAACTGCAAGTATTCGACAATTTGCCGGTTAAAGCGCTCACCCGGGATCAGCAAGGGAATACCCGGCGGATACGGGGTTAAGAGCACACCAGTTACACGGCCTTCGAGCTCGTCGATAGGCACACGACTAACTTCGCGGTGCGCCATGCATGCATAGGCATCGGACGGTTTCATAACCGGCGTCATGTCACTAACGTACATTTCGGTGGTTAGACGAGCAATGTCGGCCTCGCGATAGGCCTCGTGAATTTGTTGGCAAAGATCGCGCACCCCCATTTTTTCGTATTGAGGATGCTCTTTGCAAAAACCAGGCAACACGCGCGCCATGGGCTGGTTGCGATCGTAATCGTCTTTAAACTGCTGCAGGGCCGCAACCAGCGTGTTCCAACGGCCTTTTGTAATGCCGATGGTAAACATAATAAAAAACGTATACAGGCCCGTTTTTTCAATAACAATGCCGTGGTCGGCCAAGTATTTTGCAACCAAACCGGCTGGAATGCCGGTATCGGCAAAGGTACCCGAAATATCGAGGCCTGGCGTAATAATGGTGGCTTTAATGGGGTCGAGCATATTGAAGCCTTCGGCCAACCGCCCAAAACCATGCCAACTACCGTCGTCTAGCAGCCAATCGTCGCGCTGGCCAATGCCAGCCGTCGTTAGGTGAGACGGCCCCCACACCTTAAACCACCAATCATTTTTGCCGTATTCGGCCTCGACCTTACGCATGGCACGCCGAAAATCGAGCGCCTCGCGGATGCTTTCTTCAACCAAGGCCGTGCCACCCGGCGGCTCCATCATGGCGGCAGCAACATCGCACGACGCAATAATGGCGTATTGCGGCGAGGTTGACGTATGCATTAAATAGGCTTCGTTAAACACATTGCGATCGAGCGTGCGGCTTTCAGAATCTTGCACGGTGATTTGTGACGCCTGCGACAAGCCCGCCAGCAGCTTATGTGTTGAATGGGTGGCAAAAACCAACGCTTCTTTACTACGCGGACGGTCTTTACCAATAGCATGCATGTCGCGGTAAAAATCGTGGAAGGCGGCGTGCGGAATCCAGGCCTCATCGAAATGCAGAGTATCAATTTTACTACCCAGCTTTTCTTTAATCATTTCGACGTTGTAACTAACCCCATCGTAAGTGCTTTGGGTTAGCGTTAAGATGCGTGGCTTTTTATTTTTTATTCGATCAACAAATGGATGATTGTCAATTTTTTGACGAATGTTTTCGGGCTCGAACTCTTCAAACGGAATGGGGCCAATAATACCTAAATGGTTGCGGGTGGGGCGCAAAAACACCGGTATGGCGCCTGTCATTGTAATGGCGTGCAAAATCGATTTATGACAGTTGCGATCGACCACCACCACATCGTCGGCCGCCACATTGGCGTGCCAAACAATTTTGTTCGAGGTAGAGGTGCCATTGGTTACAAAAAAGCAATGGTCAGCATTAAAAATACGCGCGGCATTACGTTCGGATTCGGCGACCGGACCGGTATGATCGAGCAACTGCCCAAGTTCGTCGACGGCGTTGCAAACGTCGGCCCGCAACATGTTTTCACCAAAAAACTGGTGAAACATTTGACCAACCGGGCTTTTTAAAAAGGCTACCCCGCCAGAATGTCCTGGGCAGTGCCACGAATACGAACCATCAGAGGCATATTTAACCAATTCGCGAAAAAATGGTGGCGCCAGGCTATCGAGGTATAAGCGCGCCTCGCGAATAATGTGTCGAGCAACAAATTCGGGCGTATCTTCGAACATATGAATGAAACCATGAAGCTCGCGCAAGATATCGTTAGGTATATGCTGCGACGTGCGGGTTTCACCATATAAATAAATAGGAATTTCGGCGTTACGAAAGCGCAGCTCGGCAATAAATGCCCTAAGCCTTTTAATTGTTTTGGCGACATCTTCGGGCGAATCAACATCGAATTCTTCGTCGTCGATCGACAAAATAAAAGCGCTGGCGCGGCTTTGTTGCTGCACAAACGAACTTAAATCGCCAAAACTGGTTACGCCCAACACCTCGAAGCCTTCGCCTTCAATCGCTTCGGCTAGGGCTCGAATGCCTAAACCCGACGTATTTTCTGAGCGAAAGTCTTCGTCAACAATGTAAATGGGAAAGCGGAATCTCATGGATGTGCTCCTAGGCACGAGGTAAGGTAACCCCACGCTGGCCTTGGTATTTACCCCCGCGGTCGCGATACGACACTTCGCAAACCTCATCGCTTTCAAAAAACAACATTTGTGCACAGCCCTCGCCAGCATAAATTTTGGCTGGCAACGGTGTGGTATTTGAAAATTCGAGTGTGACGTGCCCTTCCCATTCGGGCTCTAGGGGGGTGACATTAACGATAATACCGCAGCGAGCATAGGTACTTTTACCTAAGCAAACAGTTAAGATGCTGCGCGGTATTCGGAAGTACTCGACTGTGCGCGCAAGCGCGAACGAGTTGGGGGGAATGATGCAAACATCGCCCTTGAAATCGACAAACGATTTTTCATCGAACTGCTTGGGATCAACAATTGTCGAGTTGATATTGGTAAATATTTTAAACTCGTCGGCACAGCGCACATCGTAACCATAGCTGCTTGTGCCATAGCTGATAATGCGGTTGCCGTCTTCGGTTTGACGAACCTGATTGGGCTCGAACGGCTCGATCATGCCTTCGGCTTCTACAGTACGTCGAATCCAACGATCACTTTTTATACTCATGAGCCATCTTAAAATCAAAGGACTGTATTGTATCGCTGCCACAACATGGCAGCTTGCGATTAGCGATTTGCGATTTGCGATTAACGCCCGAAGAATCGGCGATAAATTAAGGCAAGCCCATTAACCGTGCCAACACTAAGTTCGGCGGTTAAGCCGCGCATTAAGCGATAACTTGCGCGACCAACGGTGCCGGTGTCGGAGAGCGCTTGCTCGATACTTAACACAAAGCCACGCCCCAACGCTTTGCTTGCCACCACGAATTGTTGTTCGATGCTGCTGGCGCCCGCACTTAAACCACTGACCACGCTTTCGGGTGGCAGAATGCTTCCGGTACTGCCCAGCTCTCCGGTTTGCAAGCTAAGTTCGTCAATGCCAAATTTGCGGTAAAACGGCTCGCCTTCAGACAGCAGGGCAGTGCCCACCGAGAGTAGCAGCATGGCATCACCACCGCCCGAATCTTCGGGGCCGCGCCCCAGCAATAACCATGAAAGCTTTTGTGCCTCGCTAACATCGGGGTATGAGATTAAGTCGATGCGTGGTTTACGTGCCGTGCCCAAAACGGCAACCCCGGCTTCCACCTGTAAGCCTGTGCGTAAAGCTTCGATATGTAAAACGGGGTTAGTAAGGTCACCCTGAAAGGTAATCGAGCCTTGGCGCAGTTGCAAGCGTTGACCGTAAGCTTCGATGGCACCCCCACGGGTGCGCAAAATACCAATGCCACGTAAGTCGCCGTCAACCATTTGAATGGTTAGCTGGCCAACTAAGCCCGAATCAAGCCCAAAGCCCGTAATGTAAAACCTTGGGCCCAAATCGACGGTGAGGTTTACAGAAATATCGACTGGGCTTTCGGCTTCGGGTTCTTCTTCGTCGCCAGGTCGTAGTACGACCACGTCACTATCGAGGGTGGGCACGCTGCTAAGCATGTCGAGATCGACCCAGCCAGCATCAACCGTTAATTCACCAGCGACCGACACATGAGGAAACGGCACATCGACAGCAATTTTACCGCTTACCATGGCGTATCGATCGGTGCGCTGCATAAGCGGGTAGCGATAAAATTCGATTTGGCTATCGCCCTCCATGGTCGCTAAATTCCAGCTGCCGCTAAGCGTTAAATAGCCATCTTGCGCATCAGGGTTGCTTGTTACCCATTCGTTGGTACGCCATTCTTTGGGCTTAACCCGCAGGCGCGCCGGGAAATATAAGCGCTCGAGTACTAAGCGATCGTTATCAAAATAGGCCTCGAGTTCTCCGTCAAGCAAACGCATGCCTTCATCGACCCGTAGCACACGGATCTCGCTGCCGTTAATTGTGCCATTGGCCGTCCAATTGCCATCGGGTCGGCTACGCGCTTGGACGTTTGCCTGCAAATGTCCTCCA
>DATGSD010000135.1:0-2204 GCA_035302965.1 Burkholderiaceae bacterium
ATCCCACCACGCCTTTAGCGCATCAAGGGTTTCTTGCTCTTCCAAGTCGTATGCCATGCGTTACACCTTTGACTGTAAATAGGCGGCCAGCTCGTTAAACGGCACAGCCTCTTGTTGTTCTTCCTCGGGTAGGTCGGATGCTCTTAACCATTTAACACCAGCTTTCTGGCTCTGCAACTCTTGTTCACCTAAAACAACAGCAACTTGCGCCCCGCTAGCGTCGGCGCGTCGAAATTGTGCTCGGAAGCCCTGGGAGCCGGCGTGCACAATAACCGATAAACCCGCATCGCGCAGCTGCTCGGCTAATAATGCCGCCTGACGTTGGGCGGCATCGGAGCCATGAACAAAATAAACCTGGCACTCGCCAACTTCGGGTGGCGAGTGCTCTTGACTGTATAGTTCGAGCAGGCGTTCGAGACCAATAGCAAAACCAACAGCAGGTGCGGCGTTGCCGCCAAGCAAACTCATTAAACCATCGTAGCGCCCACCACCACAGACGGTGCCTTGGGCTCCCAATTGGTCGGTAATCCACTCGAAAACAGTTAAATTGTAATAATCGAGCCCACGAACCATGCGATGGTTAAGGGTATAAGCAATACCCGCATCGTCGAGCCGATGGCGCACGCCCTCAAAGTGCGTTAGCGATTCTGCACCCAAAAAATCGAATAGCCGAGGGGCATTGTCGGCCATTTCTTGTAATGCTGGGTTTTTCGTATCGAGCACCCGCAAGGGATTGCGATAAAGCCGGCGCAAAGCATCTTCATCGAGGATATCTTTATGACCCTCTAGATAACGAATTAATGCAGCGCGGTGTTCGGCCCTCTCGGTTTCGCTGCCTAGAGAGTTAAGCTCGAGGCGCAAACCTTTAAAGCCAAGAATATCCCAAAGCCGAGCCAACATAATAATAAGTTCGGCGTCGATATCGGGGCCGCTAAAGCCCAAAGCCTCGACGTCGACTTGATGAAATTGGCGGTAACGCCCACGTTGCGGCCGTTCATGTCGGAACACGGGCCCCATCGACCAAACGCGCTGCGGACGTTGGTACAGCAAATTATGTTCGATGCTTGCTCTCACGATGCCCGCTGTAAATTCGGGTCGCATGGTTAGCTGCTCGTTATTTAAGGCATCGGTAAAGGTATACATTTCTTTTTCGACAATGTCGGTTACCTCGCCAATACCCCGTGCAAACAAGCGTGTGTGCTCGAGCACCGGAGTACGCATTTGCCGATAGCCATAGCTAGCTAGCCACTTGCGGATGGTTTCTTCGATGTGTTCCCACAAAACGCCTTCGGAAGGCAAAATATCTTTCATGCCGGTTACGGCATTAACTTTCTTAAACGGCTGCGTCATGTTTTGAATCGCTGTGGTTAAGCCTAGGAGGGTGTGACCGGTTTACCCTGGCCATAGCGTTGCTTAACGTAATTTTCGACAATTTCTTGAAATTCGCGAGCAATATGCTCGCCTTTTAATGTAACGGTTCGTTTACCATCGACATAAACAGGCGCCGCTGGCACTTCTCCGGTGCCAGGCAAACTGATGCCAATGTCGGCGTGACGGCTTTCTCCGGGGCCATTAACGACGCAGCCCATTACGGCCACATGTAGGTTTTCAACCCCTGGATAATCGTGCTTCCAGCTTGGCATTTGGTCTCGTAAATAGCTTTGGATGTCGTCGGCTAACTGCTGAAAAAATGTACTGCTGGTGCGGCCACAACCTGGACAGGCAACCACCATAGGGGTAAATGCACGTAGGCCCATGGTTTGCAGAATTTCTTGAGCAACAATGACTTCGCGCCGACGATCACCGCCTGGTTCGGGGGTAAGTGATATGCGTAAGGTATCGCCTATTCCTTCTTGTAGCAATACAGCCAACGCCGCCGTTGAAGCCACAATACCTTTGCTACCCATGCCGGCCTCGGTTAAGCCTAAATGCAAGGGGTAATCGCATTGCGCAGACAGATCGCGGTACACCGCGATAAGCTCTTGGACCTGACTAACCTTGCAAGACAAAACAATGGCATCGCCGGACAAACCAAGCTTTTCGGCTAGCTTAGCACTGCCGATAGCCGATTCGACTAATGCTTTGCGCATAACGGCCTGGGCGGAAAGCGGTTGCTCGAGCTGGCTGTTTTCATCCATTAAACGAGCTAACAACACCTGATCGAGGCTGCCCCAATTAACACCAATGCGCACCGGCTTTTTATG
>DATGSD010000136.1:0-2219 GCA_035302965.1 Burkholderiaceae bacterium
TCGCCCGGAATGGGCTCGTGTGGCTTTAAATCCAACAAACGTCGAACCCCTTCGATGGCAGCATCAGCATACTGATCGGGGTTCTCCGACAGCAATTTACTTTGAACTAACTGACCGTCAGGCCGCCGAGCAACAATATCCGTAAAAGTGCCACCACGGTCTATCCAAAACTGCCAACGATTTTCTTGCTTTGAACCAATTGAGCTATGTGTATCCATCGGCCTTTAAGCCTTATCATCCGTTGCCGTCGTATCGGGGTTTGGGTACGACGTTTGTAATTACTGTTTTGTGTAAGTAGGCGAAACAAGCAAATTGAAAGCTGTGTTTTACCAAGCTGTGTTTAAAGCCCGCCCTTTATGTATCAAATATATAAAAGAAAGCGAACAAAACAAATAAAAGCTAAACCAAGCACCTACCGGCTAGCCTGTAGACAAGTATTTTTATTACGAAAGCGCGGCACCAAATAAAAAACGCCCTGCAGCCGTGGCTGTACTAACCCTACGCTTAAGCGGCTATCAAGTTTGAGGCAGTCGCTTAAGTGCTAGGATCAAGCCCTCGGCTTGCAGGGGCGTTTTTAAACGTTTCGTGCTTAAAAATTAAAAACTAACAACTAAGCAAGTTGCTTAGCATGAAAGTCGAGGTGATCGTGAATAAAGGTCGAAATAAAATAGTAGCCGTGGTCGTAACCTTCATGGCGGCGCAAGGTAAGCGGTTGATTCGCCTTTTTGCAGGCCGCCTCGAAAACCTCTGGGTAGAGCTCGCGCTCGAGGAAGTTATCGGCCAAGCCCTGGTCGATTAAAATCCCACCCGGGAATGGCTGCTTCGATTTCTCCATTAATAGCGAGGCATCGTACTGGGCCCAATCGGCGGGGTTATCGCCCAAATAGCCAGTAAATGCTTTTTTACCCCACGGACAGCGTGACGGCGCAGCGATGGGGGCAAAAGCAGAAACCGACTTGAATTTATCTGGATGGCGCTGCGCTAACACTAAAGCACCATGGCCACCCATCGAATGCCCGAAAATACCAATTCGTTGGGCATCGGCCGGCAACTTTTGCGTAATCAAGGCATATAGCTCGTCGACGATGTAAGTTTCCATGCGGTAATGCTTGCTCCAGGGTTCTTGGGTGGCATCGAGGTAAAACCCCGCTGCCGTGCCAAAATCCCAATCGTCGTCTTCGCCAGGCACACCTGCGCCACGCGGGCTGGTGTCGGGCGTAATTAACATTAAACCGTGCTCGGCTGCATATCGCTGGGCACCCGCTTTAATCATGAAGGTTTCTTCGGTGCAGGTTAAGCCTGCCAAGAAAAACAAAGCCGGCACCGGGCCTTGTTCGGCAGCCGGTGGCAAATAAACAGAAAATGCCATTGGCAAACCAATGACACGCGAATCGTGCTTGTAGAAGCGCTGGACGCCCTCAAAGCAGCGGTGCTCGCTGACAAGCTCGAGTGAATCTGACATGAATCTTTCCTGAGAAATGCTTTTAATAAACGACGACCGAACGAATAGACTCGCCTTGTTTCATTAAGTCGAAGCCTTCGTTGATTTGATCTAGGGTAAGCGTATGGGTGATTAAATCGTCGATGTTGATTTTGCCTTCCATATACCAATCGACGATTTTCGGGACATCAGTCCGTCCACGCGCCCCACCGAAGGCCGAACCCTTCCAGACCCGGCCGGTTACTAGCTGGAACGGGCGTGTAGAAATCTCGGCACCGGCTTCGGCAACGCCGATAATAATCGACTGACCCCACCCACGATGACAGCACTCGAGCGCTTGGCGCATGACTTCGGTGTTACCAATACACTCGAAGGAATAATCGGCACCGCCATCGGTTAGCTGAATAATGTGGTCAACGAGGTTTTCGACATCGTTAGGGTTGACGAAATGCGTCATGCCAAATTTGCGTGCCATCGCTTCGCGTTCGGGGTTGATATCGATACCGATAATTTTATCGGCACCAACCATTTTGGCCCCTTGAATAACATTTAGCCCGATGCCACCTAAACCAAACACAACAACATTGGCACCAGCCTCAACATTCGCGGTATAGAGAACCGCACCAATGCCTGTAGTAACCCCACAACCGATATAACAAACCTTATCGAAGGGGGCGTCTTCTCGAATTTTTGCTAGAGCAATTTCGGGTACCACAATATGGTTAGCAAACGTCGAGGTACCCATGTAATGGTGAATGCTCTCGCCATTTAAAGAAAA
>DATGSD010000137.1:0-2229 GCA_035302965.1 Burkholderiaceae bacterium
TTTTGACCAAATGCTGGCCGATAAAACCATAGCCTAGCACGCCGATGCGTCGTGACGTAGAAGCCTTGTTGTGATTATTTTGGCTCATAAGCCCGTACCCCCTACTTTGCGACCCACCAGATAGGGCCAGCCAATTGTGAATAAAACGAATAAGCCGGTAACCAGTTTTAAATCGGATGGGTTTAAGCCCATGGCCAGCACCAAAGAAGACAGCAAGTAGTACACCACTGCTCCAACCACGGCCGCGGCAATTTGCCGCAATAAGGTGCGCCGCCCGGTAATGGCTTCGCCAATAATGACGGCGGCCAAACCGTTTACCAACATTCCTACCCCCATGCCAACATCGGCATAACCTTGCAGCTGGGCCATTAAAGCACCGCCCAAACCACTAATGGCCGAGGCCAAGCCCAGGCCGCCTGCGGTATACCACACCAGGCTAACCCCAAGCGCCGGAGCCAACTGCGGGTTGGCACCAATGCCGCGCAAGCCCAAACCCACATCGGTTTGCAACAACCACCACAAGAAGAAAATAAGAATTAAGGCCAAGCCCACAAAAAACACGAGTTGCAAGCCTAGACTTTGCATAATCTCGGGGCTAATCCAATCGTATAAATTTTCGTAACCAAACACCGGCGCATTGGGCTTGCCCAAAATGCGTAAATTAACGCTCCAAAGCATGGTGACGGTTAAAATACCGGCCAGCAGCGAGTGCACTTTAAATTTCAAATGGATTAAAGCCGTCGTCATGCCCGCTAAAAAGCCCGCCACAATAGCCGCCAATGTAGCCAGCCACGCGGGGTAACCCACAGTAATTAAGGCCACCGCCACCGCCGCCCCCAAAGGGAAAACGCCCTCGGCCGATAAGTCGGGCACCGACAAAACCCGAAACGGAATCATGATGGCTAGGGCAATTAGCGAATACACCAAGCCCTGAACCAGTGTTACCGGCACCAGATTCCAAAACAACTCTAGGGTTTGCATAAGCTACCTCTTTTTTATCGTGACGCTAGCGCAACGTGGTCAAGAAACCTTTGCAAAGGTTTGGCAGTGTGCCATTTAGCCTGTAGGCCAGCCGCCATCGCGACCTTACGGCAAAACTGGCCAAGGTATTGGTAGGTAAGCGGCTGCACGCGCTCGTAACGGCTGCCTTGCTCGCACTCATCGGCATTGATCAATAAGCCTCTGTACCTTGCACCGCAGGGCATTACTGGGCTCCAGCCTGTAACAACTGGCGGTCGGAAGCGACGGCAAACTGTTCGACCAAACGCTCAACCGTTAAATGGGCTTTAGCCTGGCTATCGAGGTCTAAATGCACCCGCCCCGCATTTAAGGCCAATAAACGATTACCCACATCGATGGCTTGCTGCATATTGTGGGTAATCATTAAGGCGGTTAATTGCTCTTCTTCAATTAATCGCTGGGTGGCGTGCATGACTAAATCGGCGGTGCCGGGGTCGAGCGCGGCCGTATGCTCGTCGAGCAGCAACAACTGCGGGCGACATAAGCTGGCCATTAATAAGGCTAAAACTTGGCGTTGCCCGCCCGACAACAAGCCGGCCGATACCCCTAAACGTGTGTCTAGGCCCAATCCAAAAGGCTTTAATAAATCGGCATAACGTTTGCGACGTTCGCCGTTAAGTGCCAACTTAAAGCCGCGCTTTAAGCCCCGCCGCCCAGCTAAGGCCAAATTTTCTTCAATCGACAAAGCCGGTGCCGTGCCTAGCATAGGGTCTTGAAACACGCGCCCAATATAAGCGGCCCGCTTATGCACGGGCATGCGGGTAACATCGCGCCCGTGCAGTGTAACCGTGCCTGTATCGGGCATAACCGAGCCGGCAATCACATTAAGCAAGGTTGATTTACCTGCGCCGTTCGACCCAATAACCACCACATAGTCGCCCGCGTTAATTTGCAAACTTAAGTTATTGAGCGCAATACGTTGGTCGGGGCTGCCCTTATGAAAGGTCAGCGACACGTCGCGCAGCTGCAGGGCTGGCGACTGGTTTGGCGTTAGCGAAGTCGTCACAATGCCTCCGTAAGCAATTTAATTTGCTTAAATACTTACCTTATTCGACCACGCAATCGCAGTCTTTTAGTGACTCGGGCAGGCTTAAACCCAAGGCCTTAAGCCACTTGCCGTTAATGCGGGCGATGTGGTCTTCTGGCTCGAGCATGGCCACAGGTAAATCGGCTGCGTCTTCACCGTTAAAAATGCGCACGGCCAAATCG
>DATGSD010000138.1:0-2697 GCA_035302965.1 Burkholderiaceae bacterium
TGGCGTTACGTAAAACATGCTTAAACAACACGATGCGTTCAGATAAACCCTTGGCACGCGCCGTGCGCACATAGTCTTTGCTAATTTCCTCAAGAAAAATCGTTCGGTAAAAGCGCGACTCGGCCCCTAAACGCGCCACAATGCCTACCAAAACGGGCAAAGCTAAAAAACGCAAACTTTCTAGCCCGCCGATATACCCCGAAAACGGCACCCATCGCAGAACTTTGGCAAACAACCATTGGCCCGCAATAATGTAAAAAAGGCTAGATATTGATAGCAGGACAACACACACCACTACCCCCCAAAAATCGAGGACGGTGTGGCGGAAAAACACTAGCAATAAGGCAAACGAAATGCTTGCAAACAGACCCAAGAAGAAAGTAGGCAGTGCCAAGGCCAAACTGGGGCCCATGCGTTGCCGAATTTCGTAACCGATATCTCGTCCAGCATCTGAAAAACCAAAGTCGAAATACAACAATGGCACAGAGCGCTCGTAAAAGACCGTATCGGTAAACACCTTATGCCCTTCTTGGGCGGCGTTGATAAACAAGGGCTTATCGTAGCCGCGCTCGATTTTCCAGGTTTCAATCGCCTCAGGCGAAACGCGCTGCCCACCAATAGCCAAGCGCGCCATATCGTCGGGGGTGTTAACCGCAAAAAACAATACAAACGTTAGAAAATTAACCCCAATCAAGATTAAGACGGCATATAAGAGGCGACGCACAATATAGCGACTCATGAAACCTCCGTTTTTGTTTGGCGTGAAAGCCCAGTTGCTTGGTTGCGCCGCTGGCTAATACGGTAAGCCGGATAGGCCAAACCCAACAGCAAAACCAATACCAACCACGCTGGCCACCACAACGGCGGGTTCCAGGCCCGAATTTTATCGCTGCGTAGTGGGGCATCAACGCGCAAATACTGCAAGGTATCGCGAGCCATTTGGGTGGGTTTGGCATTGGCCACCCAAGCTTGATAAGCACCACCCGAACGTGGATAAAAACCAAACATCCACGGCATATCGTTTTGTACAACGCTAACCATTTTATGAACCAGCGCTTCTTTTTCAGGCCCTTCATCGAGATAACGCATGGCTTCAAACAGCCGATCGAACTCGTCGCTTTGGTAATTGGCCGCGTTTTCGCCGCCGTTAGTGGCTTTGGCATTTGGCCCATACAGCAAAAACAGAAAGTTTTCGGGGTCGGGGTAGTCGGCCACCCATCCCCACATAAACATCTGGGCCGTGCCTTGGCGCATTTTGTCTTGAAAGCGGTTGTAATCGGTGGCCCGCACCTCGAGCTCGACATTAAGCTTTTGCAACTGTTGACGCATCCAATCGAGCGTCGCGCTACTGCCCATACCGCCTGCCGAATCAAAATGCAGCACTAAAGGCGCACCCGTCATTTCATCTCGCCCCCCAGGGTAACCGGCTTCGGCTAATAAGCGCTTCGCCTCGTCTAGAGGTCGGCGAACCGCCCTATCGGATTCCCACAAATAAACTTGACGATTCAGGCCTTGCGGCGGCGGCTGATAACCCGGAATATTAGGCGGCACTGGGCCATGCGCAACTTCGCCCTGGCCATTCAAGAAAATAGCGATGTATTGCTCCCAATTAAAAGCAATGCTGATCGCTTGACGCAGCTTACGGTTTTTTTCGGCCTGTTCGGGTGTGTCGCCCTGACCCACCACAGGATCTAACCAGTTAAAGCCAAAGTAATAAATTTGCGCTTCTGTCGAAGTTAGCAACTGTAAGTCGCGCTCTTTATAGAGTTCTGCTTTTGCCGCCGAATCGCTGGCTGCCACTTGCAAAGACACCCCATAGACATGGTCGTCAGCCTGCGGAACATCGTAATAGCCTTGGATAAATTTACCCAAAAGCGGCACACTTTCTTTTTCGATAGAAAAAACAATTTCATCAATAAACGGCGTTAACTGCCCGCAATCGTCTAAAAGGCCTTTTAGGGCATCGCCCTCTTCGCCGTCGCAAGGGTACGATTCGCCCCGAAAATTAGGGTTGCGACCCAAAACATGGCGTTGATTCTGTATCGACTCGGTTAATTGGTAAGGCCCTGTACCAACAGGCCAGGTATTTAACGATAAATTATGTTCGGCCATACCCGGCTGTTGATAAAAGCGGTCAGCTTCCCACGGGATTGGCGCTAAAAACGTCATCGCCAGCCAATATTTAAACTGTGGGTATTTACCCCGAACGCGAATTCTTAAGGTGTGCGAATCAAGTGCCTCGGCCCCTTCAAACGCATAAGGGCGTAAGTCGAACCAAGGTTGTTTTTGCTTATCTTGTTGTTGGCGCACAACCTTTAAGTGTTCGGCGTAATCGCGTAAACCAACTATATGCTCGGCCATCACCCCAAAAATAGGTGACACAACCTCGGGGCTGGCTAATCGCCGTATGGCATAAACATAGTCGTGAGCGGTTAATTCGCGCGTACCCGTATGTTCAAAATCGGGTATAGCGTATTTACCCGCCAATTGCTTAGCTTGGATAGGGTAATAGCGATAATCGCCATTTTCGTTACGCGCAAAAGCTGGGTGGGGCTGAAAGAGAATTCCGGGTTTGAGGGGAATATCGTAAACGCTAAGCGCAATTTGCTCGCCGGGCGTATCGTCTGGCAAACGGTTACCGTTATTATCGTAATAAACCGGATCGACAATAGCTTGGGCCGCCCGCGCTTTTAGCTG
>DATGSD010000139.1:0-3392 GCA_035302965.1 Burkholderiaceae bacterium
GGTTGCCGGTAAACGAAAGGTGTTGTAGTTACGTAAATTGTGCCCATTGAGTGGGCAAGGAGCAGCGGCCATATTAAGACCCAAACAAAACAAAAATAATATGCTATCATTTAGCGCTTTGGTTTGCCCGATACCGTAGCAAAAGCTTTAGTGTAAAAATTACCGCACTGGTAAAAACATAAAAGCAGCAAACCAAAAACAATTGGTAAATGGCCTTGCACCACAAACCAATAAACGGTATAATAATTTTTTTAACTGCTTAACTAAGCAGTTACATAAAGCCAAACGGCTTTATTTTGCGGGAATAGCTCAGTTGGTAGAGCGCAACCTTGCCAAGGTTGAGGTCGCGAGTTCGAGACTCGTTTCCCGCTCCAAATTTTATTTTTACAGCTAGCTTAGTTAATCGCTTCACCACTAACTTAGCTGTAAAACAGCAAAAAGGGGCTTTAAGCCCCTTTTTTATTGCGTGCAAAAAACAAACAGCGCGCGGTACACTAAGCGCCATGAATACAAATACAAAAAGTTACGAAACTTGGCGCGAGGGCTACGGCCCTATCAAGCACACCGAAGAAACCACGCAGCGTGTTACACAGCTCGTTAACACGCTAGTAGAGCAAGGCACAGTTAATAGCCCCGAGACCGCTTGGCGCTTGTTTGCTGCTGCCGACCGCTTAAGCTGTGTTGCCATGAATGTGGTTGCGCATATGACATACGCGCGCCGTTTCAACTTATCCGGAAAAGCGCTCGAAGCCGACGACTTTAAAACAACACCCGAAGGCCATACAGGCGGATCACTTAACATGGTGCCAGCCTTTGTAGCTTATTTACTAGCGAATAGCTTAACGGCAAATACACGGGGCTGGATTATGGGTCAAGGCCACAGCGTGGCCGCCATCGAGGCTGTAAACGCGCTAACTGGCGATGTGTCTCCTACACAGCGCGGCCGCTACAATTGTAGCGATGAAGGGCTTTCGCGCTTATGCGCCGACTTTTACTCGTACGCCATCACGGCTTCCGGAGAACCCGGCGTTCCTCTTGGTAGCCATGCCGGGCCCCATACCGCCGGAGCCGTTTCCGAAGGTGGTTACCTGGGTTTTGCCGAATTGCACTACATCCATATGCCCCTACCCGGAGAATCTCTGGTCGCTTTTTTAAGTGACGGCGCCTACGAAGAACAGCGTGGCTCTGATTGGGCTCCGCGGTGGTGGCGCGCCGACGACAGTGGCTTTGCCATACCGGTAATGATTCTTAACGGCCGGCGCATCGAACAACGTACCGAGATCTTACAGCAAGGCGGTGCGCCCTGGTTAGCCGAAAATTTACGCCATAATGGTTTTGCGCCGATTATTGTTGATGGTCGCGATCCTGCCGCCATCGCCAGCGCCTTAATTGAAGGCGAAGCAGCATTAAAGCGTTTCAGTAATAGCAGCCAACGTCGTTACCCGGCGCAAATTCCTTACATTATTGCCGAAACCGAAAAAGGCTTTGGCTTTCCGGGTGCAGGCACCAACGTTGCTCATAATTTACCCTTAGATGGCAACCCGCATAGCAATGCCGCCACACGCGCATTATTTAATAAAAGTGCCAAAAACCTTTATGTACCACGCGAAGAGCTTGAGCAAGCAATAGCGGCGCTAAGCACTCACAAACAACAGCAGCGGCCACTAGAAAGCCAGCACCCCATGGCGCATCGCCATCCAGAAACACCAAGTCTGCCCGAGCCAAACTGGCTCGCTCCAGGCACCCAAACGAGCGCCATGTCAGAGCTCGATTCGTGGTTTGTAAAATTTACTCAAGTCAACCCCAAGCTGCGCTTTCGTATTGGCAACCCCGACGAAATGGCCAGCAATAAAATGGGCTATACCCTGGCATTGCTAAGGCATCGCGTCAACGAGCCCGAGCCCGGTGTGCCCGAAGATAGCCATGGTGCGGTTATTACTGCGCTTAACGAAGAAGCGGTTGCTGCTGCCGCCCTCGGAAATAAAGGCGGTCTCAACCTTATCGTTAGCTACGAAGCCTTTGCCGTTAAAATGCTTGGCCTCTTGCGCCAAGAAATTATCTTTGCGCGCAACCAACGCGCCATCGAGCAAAACCCAGGCTGGATTTCTGTGCCGCTAATTGTGACCTCACATACTTGGGAAAACAGCAAAAACGAGCAATCGCACCAAGACCCAACAATTGCTGAAGCCCTTTTGGCCGAAATGTCTGATACGTCGCGCGTTCTATTCCCCGTCGATGCCAACAGTGCGTTAGCGGCGCTGCGCGATGTATATGCTGGGCGCGGACAAGTCGCGTGCGTAATCGTTTCGAAGCGCGAAATGGAAACCGTTTTTGATGCGCAAACCGCGCAGCAACTGGTTAAAGATGGTGCGGCTCATGTAGCCGGTACGCCAGAAGACGCCGAAATACAGCTACTAGCAATTGGCAGCTACCAGCTTGAACAGGCCTTACGTGCGCATAAATACTTACATGAACGAGGTAAAAAAAGCTGTGTAACCGCTATTCTTGAACCGGGCCGTTTACGCATGCCGCGCGACCCGCTCGAGGCTGATTTTGTTGATAGCGACGCCACAATAAATGCCTTGTTTCCGCCACAATTGCCACGTGTTTTGTTAAGCCATACACGGCCCGAGCCCATTATGGGCTTGTTGCGGCGCATCGATAACGGCCCCCGTTTTATGCGAGCCTTAGGCTTCATTAATCGGGGCGGGACGTTCGATGTACCAGGCATGCTTTTTGCCAACCGCTGCACCTGGGCACATGCCATCGATACAGCCAGCCAGCTTGTTAGCAATTGGCAGCGCGAGCAATTATTGTCGCCTGAGGTACTAAAAACACTTGATGGCGAAGGCGATCCAGCCGTACTGCGTTAACCTACTAAAGCCAATCTGGCTAACCGACTTACTTAGCTAAGACTGCAACTAGTCCAGCCAGCAGCGTCGGCTACAGCCAAGCTGTCTCGGCTACCCCCAATCGGTTAAAACTAAGTAGCTCGACCACCTCAATTGCCGAAGATTGCGGCTGGCTCTATCACTTCAACTGCCAAGACTGAAGCTAGCTTTACTACTTTAAGTAGCAACGACTGCAATTTTGGCCCAGCCTTAGTTAACAGGCTGGGCCCCCGCAGAGCGACGCGACATTAACGCAACGACGCTGTGCGGCGGTCGTGCGCGGCTTGCCAGGCTAGCATAGCTAACACGACAGCAATAATGGGCATCATTAGCCAGTTAATCAGCTCCCAGCCCGATAGGGTTAGCAAACGACCTGAACCAAACGAAGCCACAGCAACCGTACCGAACACCATAAAGTCGTTAATAGCTTGCACTTTGGCTCGTTCGGGGCTGGTATAGCAATCGGTAACCATGGCGGTCGCTCCGATAAAGCCAAAGTTC
>DATGSD010000140.1:0-4552 GCA_035302965.1 Burkholderiaceae bacterium
GAGATTATCAGTGTCGACTCGGCAACCATTTACCGAAGCATGGATATTGGCACAGCCAAGCCAAGCCTGGCCGAACGCCAACGCCTTCCGCACCACCTAATCGATATCTTAGACCCGGCCGCCAGCTATTCGGCTGCTCAATTTAGCCACGATGCCCTGCAGCTTATTGAAGAAATTCAACAAAGAGACCATTGGCCCGTACTAAGCGGTGGCACCATGCTGTATTACAAGGCCTTACGCGAAGGCTTAAACGAATTGCCCGAGGCCGATCCATTAATACGGTCACGCTTAGATGCCGATGCCGCCAATCGGGGCTGGCCCGCCTTACACAACGATTTGGCCCAAATCGACCCCGAAACCGCGCAACGGCTGGCGCCAAACGACAGCCAACGCATCCAGCGCGCGCTCGAAATCTACCACATCAGTGGCAAAACCATGTCGGCCTTGCTACGCGCTCAGCGCGAAAACCCAGCCAGCCACTTCCAATTTGCCACCGTAAGCCTCGAGCCGTCTGACCGCCTGATCTTGCACGAACGCATTTCTGAGCGCTTCGACCAAATGCTTAGCGACGGCCTACTAGCCGAAGTCGAAAAGCTGTACCGGCGCGACGACCTACACACTGGCCTGCCATCGATACGCTGTGTAGGCTATCGGCAAATTTGGTCGCATTTAGACGGTGAAATCAGCCTTGAAGAAGCCACCAAACAAGCCAAGGCCGCTACCCGCCAATTGGCCAAACGCCAGCTAACCTGGCTGCGTTCGCAACCCAAACGGCAAATAATCGACTGCCTAAGCGACGATGCCGCCAGCCAAGTTATTGACGCAGTGGCCGCTTTATGGGAAAACAGCGCCTAAAGCAAAGCACGTAATCGGCAAAGACAAAGTACGTAATCTAAAGAACGCACCCCACAGCACGTAATCGGGTACAGGGTAAGCAGCCTGTGCACCAGAAACCGTCAAAGTCGACTAGCTTAATACCACTCGTTGCGCATCACTCGACGCCACAACCTGGCCAATTCGGTAAACGGCTTCGCCTTGCTGACGTAAAAACTCAGCAACGGCATCGGCTTCTGATGCCTTAACCACAACAGCCATGCCAATGCCGCAATTAAACACCCGCAGCATTTCGGTGGTGGCAACATTACCCTTGCTTTGCAACCACTGAAACAAAGGCGGCCACGGCCAGGCCTTGTCTTGCAAAGCCACACCTAAGCCCTTAGGTAAAATTCGCGGAAGGTTTTCGAGCAAACCGCCGCCGGTAACATGCGCCATACCTTTAATAGCCGACTGGTGTTGGCTTAAAGCGGCCAATAAGGGCTTTACGTAGATGCGGGTGGGCTGCATAACCGCATCGGCTAAGCTTTGCTTCCCAATAGACTCGTCGGCCTGCGCACCCACATGTTGGATAATTTTGCGAATTAAGGAATACCCATTGGCATGAGCACCGCTTGAGGCCAAACCCAACACGACATCGCCTACCACAATACCCTGGCCATCGAGAATATTTGCCTTCTCGACCACTCCCACGGCAAAACCGGCTAAATCGTACTCGCCATCGGCATACATGCCCGGCATTTCGGCGGTTTCGCCGCCAATAAGCGCACAGCCGGCTTGCAAACATCCTTGGGCAATGCCCTTAACCACAGCCTCGGCCACATCGAGCGACAACTTGCCACAGGCAAAATAATCAAGAAAATACAAGGGCTGGGCCCCTTGCACAAGAATATCGTTCACACTCATGGCCACGAGATCGATGCCAATTGTGTCGTGGCGCTGCCACTGAAACGCCAGCCGCAACTTAGTGCCCACGCCGTCGGTGCCCGACACCAACACCGGTTGTTGGTAACCGGCCGGCAGCTCGAACAAAGCACCAAAACCGCCAATACCGGTTAAAACGCCATCGCGCAGCGTTTTCGCCGCATGCGGTTTAATGCGCTCGACCAAGGCCTCGCCCGCATCAATATCAACCCCCGCATCTCGGTAGGTTAAGCCAGATTGTGTGTTTTTCATGTTGAATATCGCTAGATAGGTAAAATTAGGGCTGGGCGACTTAAATAAACTGGCCCAACAACCCGATTCACACTGGCATTTTACGCTTTTTACCTAACTGAAAAAGCCAACGTCTTGTTACATGAGCCAACAACTAATATTAGATGTCTTTCCAGCCCCAGCGCCCTCGCTTGATAACTTTATTGTCGGCGCTAACGGCCCAGCCCTCGAGGCCTTACGCAACTGCACCCCCGGCCGAGCCGTGTTTCTGTGGGGCACATCGGGTTCCGGACGCAGCCATTTACTGCAAGCCATTACGCAAAAACCTGGTGGGCTATACATTGCTGCCCATAATGCTGCGTCACAGCTGCAGCAAGTGCTCAAGCACCCCCCTAACTTACAAGCCATTGCCCTTGATGACATCCACAAATACAACGATGATGGGCAAATAGCGCTATTTCGCTTGTACAATCAATGGCGCGAGCTGGCCGACACGCCTCTGGCCTTTGCCTTATTTTTAGCGGCCGATCGCTCGCCGTTGGCACTGCCTATGCGCGAAGATTTACGCAGCCGCCTTGGCTGGGATTTGGTCTTTCGCCTCGAACAACTTAGCGACGAGCAACGCGCCCAAGCCCTGCAAACAAGCGCTAGCGAACAAGGTATGCAACTTGGCGACGATGTCGTTAATTGGTTGCTTACCCACTACACTCGCAACATGAGTGTGCTAGGCTCGCTTATTACCGCTTTAAACCGTTATGCGCTCGAAAAACAACGAGCCATCACCCTTCCGCTATTAAAAGATTTGCTCGCCCAAGCGCGCACTAAAAACACCGAAACACCATGAGCAACTACACCACCTTGGCCCTTTTTGATCTCGACCACACCTTGTTGCCGCTCGATAGCGACTACCAATGGGCCGAATTTTTAGCACGTACCGGCCGCGCCGGCGACCCCGACGAAGCACGGCGCCGCAACCAAGAACTAATGGATCGCTACAATGCCGGCCAATTAAGTGCCGAAGAAGGTGCCGAATTTATGCTGGGCTTGCTGGCGCGTGCCAACCCCGTCGACTTAGCCGCTTGGCATGAAGAATTCATGCGCGACATTATCCGCCCGGCCATTTTGCCGCAAGCACTCGAGCTTGTGCGCCAGCACCACGAACAAGGGCATTTATGCGCCATTGTGACGGCCACAAACGACTTTGTAACCGCGCCAATTGCCCGCGCCTTTAGCATTCCCCACCTAATTGCCACCACGGCCGAATTTAAAAAAGGGCGTTACACCGGCCGCATCGAAGGGGTACCCAGCTTTCAAGAAGGTAAAATTACCCGTGTCGAGCAATGGTTACAGCAATTAGGGCTTAATTTTGCCCAATTTACAGAAACCGTTTTTTATAGCGATTCAAGTAACGACTTACCCTTGCTCGAGGCTGTTACCCAACCGGTGGCAACCAACCCTAGCGATAACTTACGACGCATCGCCCTCGATCGTCGCTGGCAGGTGCTCGACCTTTTTACCCAACTAGAAGATGCTAAGTCGTAGTTAATCCCCAACACCTTATGTTTTTTTTACACAACCTTAGCAACGCAGTTTTGCTAGCTGCCCATAATAAAAAACAAAAAAGCCGGCTAGCAAGCGCTTCAACCGCAAGCAACGCGTTCTTATTTTTGGCCCTCTAATGGTAAAACGCCGCATTAAAAACATGTTCGGCCGCTTGCTGAACAATAAAAACCGCAATCCCCGCAAGGCCCAATACCTTCATCGCGACAAACACGGTATCGACACCAATAAAGTGTCGCGTCACGCCATCAAAGTTTGTGAAGTTCTGCAAGAAAACGGCTACCAAGCCTACATCGTAGGCGGTGCTGTTCGCGACCTAATTGCCGGCATCCAGCCTACCGACTTTGATGTCGCCACCAATGCCACACCACAACAAATTCGCCCGCTGTTTCGACGCGCCCGAATTATCGGCCGGCGCTTTCAATTGGTGCATGTGGTTTTTGGTCGAGAAATTATCGAAACCTCAACGTTTAGAGCCGCAGTTAATGGCCAGCAAGCCACCGATGAACACGGCCGCATTGTGCGCGACAACCTGTTTGGCAGCCAACAAGAAGATGCCGACAGGCGCGACTTTACTTTAAACGCTTTATATTACGACCCCAAGCAAGAGCTTGTAATCGATTTTCATAATGGCGTAGCCGACATCAAAAACCGCATCGTACGCGTTATCGGAGACCCCGAAACACGCTACCGCGAAGACCCGGTGCGTATGTTGCGCGCCATCCGCTTTGCCGCCAAGCTTGACGCCCAAATTGAGGCCACCACCTTGGCGCCCATCCATCACATGGCCGAACTTATTCGCCACGTACCCGGCTCGCGCTTATTTGACGAATTATTAAAGCTATTAACCTGCGGCGAAGCTGTTAGGGCGCTGCACTATTTGCGCGACCAAGGCCTGCAAACCTATATGCTGCCGCAGCTCGACGCGGTTCTCCAAGAGCCTGGTGGTGCCGATTTTATCGAACTCGCTTTACAGCGCACCGACGAACGTATTCGTACGGGC